>NZ_DJDC01000019.1:7245-7588 GCF_002430855.1 Acinetobacter sp. UBA5934
GGACTAAAATATTTTGATAAGCCATGTGTATTTCTCCTTATAATCATTACTAAAACGTATCACATTAAGACTATGATTTTTTGTTCAATAAAAACGTTTGAAATTTGATACTAGCTGTATTTTTAGTAAAATAAAACCTAGTAATTTCATATAGATAATTAGCTCCATAAAAATTATTTATAATTTAATCTAACATGTATTGGTATAAAAATTAGAGGCTTTAAAACTAAAGTCTGATGAAATTGTAAGCATAATTTTTATTTGCAAGCATGTGTAAAAATAAAGCTGAGCTGTCTTTAAAAATTGTCATATGATAAGTGTAGTAAATTATTAATAATGAATT
>NZ_DJDC01000019.1:7715-8312 GCF_002430855.1 Acinetobacter sp. UBA5934
TAATAATGAATTAGAAATGACTGATTAAAATCAATTGAATTGGTAACGTGATAATTTTGAAAAATATTGTAGAAGCGGGGGAGGGTGATCTTTGGGATCGCCATCGTCTACAGAAGCAGTTCACTCATTATGTTGATCAGTTGAATTATGATGCAGTCTTAGTTTTAGATGCAGGCTAGGACTTTAAGATTAATCGCTCTAGCGTCAAGTTGTGACGTCATTAATATCATCACTGGATAAATTTGTATCGATTATTGCTATATTTCCGAATACTTAGCAGAGAATAGATGTAATGCACAAATATAATTTTGATTCAGATGAAACATTTAACTCTATAGAAGACTTTTTAGATAAATGTTGTACTTATTGGAATTTAACGGGTAATCACACTAGAAATATTTATCAAGCTGAATTTGATGGAGTAGATATTGTTAGTGAACTGAATAATTTACTGCTTAAGTTAAAATCTTCAAAATGTTCGTTACAACAAATTACAGGTTATCAAGAATTTGAACTCAGTATCGAGTCGTCATTTTGTTCCGATTATATAGAGAAGATGGAAGATTATAAAGAATGGATATTCGAAAATAGATATCA
>NZ_DJDC01000047.1:0-163 GCF_002430855.1 Acinetobacter sp. UBA5934
ACGATCAAACTTGATTTAGTTGAAAAGCTAGATAAAATGAACAACCTGAGCGAGAAGTTAAAGCACTGCTTTAACCGAGCGCAAGACTCAAATATACCTGTTAATGAACGTAGTTCAAAACACTGTTTTGAACGAGTGCAAGATTTGACCAAGCATTGGCATC
>NZ_DJDC01000047.1:388-9913 GCF_002430855.1 Acinetobacter sp. UBA5934
TTTTTTATGTGGGGGATTTTTACCAAGAGTTTTTATTCTAAAAAAATAACTAAGTTTTATCCTTTTTAATCCACATTTTATATTGTCAATTTAAGAATGGTTAAAAACTAGACTCATGGGGCTAGGAATTTGGTCAATTTTAATACTTTAGTAGTGTGTTTAGTCAAAAATAGCTGTGTTCAACTGAGTTTGTTACGGAAGTGTGGCGCTATAAGTCATCAAAAATAATAACTAAGAATTAGGGTCATGGGTCGTACTGAAAACAACGAATAACAACTCACAGGAGGTGAGTATAAATGGCAGAAAACACGAAGAGAGTAGCAAACACGATTAGTGTGAATGATGTGATTGATCATGCAAAATTCACTAAATTTCACTTAAGCATTGTATTGTGGTGTTTATTCATTGTTCTATTTGACGGATATGATTTAGCGATCAATGGTGTAGTTCTGCCTCTGCTGATGCAGGAGTGGGGCATGAGTGCTGTTCAAGCCGGTATGCTGGCAAGTACAGCACTCGCTGGCATGATGTTTGGAGCAATGCTGTTTGGTATGCTTGCAGACAAAATTGGTCGTAAAAAGGTTATTTTAATTTGCGTCTCTTTATTTAGCGGTTTTACATTTTTGGGTGGATTTGCAACGAATCCAACAGAGTTTGGTATTTTACGTTTTATTGCAGGTTTAGGGATTGGTGGCGTATTACCAAACCTTGTTGCTTTAACGTCTGAATATGCGCCTAAACGTTTAAAAAGTACCCTTGTAACCACAATGTTTAGTGGTTATGCCGTAGGCGGTATTATGGCTGCATTATGTGGTTCATGGTTTGCACCAAGTTTTGGCTGGAAAATTATGTTCTTCATTGCCGGTATTCCATTACTTTTTGTGCCACTTTTTTGGAAGTTCTTACCTGAGTCTTTAACTTTCCTGGTTAAAGAACAAAAAATGAATGAAGCACGTCGTTTTATCAAACGAGTTGAGCCAACTGCAGACGTACGAGCAGATACTGAACTCGTTCTAGCAACAGGCGATCAGACACACAGTGCATCAGTAAAAGCTTTATTTTCAGAAAACCGTGCCCCAGGAACATTCTTGTTTTGGGTCGCTTTCTTCATGTGCTTGCTCATGCTTTACGCACTTGGGAGCTGGTTACCAAAACTGATGATGGCTGCAGGTTATTCTTTAGGTAGCAGTTTAATGTTCTTATTAGCACTGAATATTGGTGCAGTAATTGGAACGATTGGTGGTGGTATTTTAGCAGACCGTTTTGACTTTAAACCTGTTCTTATTGGCATGTTAATTGTTGGTGTACTGTCTTTGGTTGGTTTAGGCTTTAATTCTCCACAGCCTGTTATTTACTTACTTGTCAGCTTGGCAGGTGCATCATCGATTGGTACCAGTATCTTGTTATATAGCTTTGTTGCGCAATACTATCCGGTCGCAGTACGTTCTACTGGTATTGGTTGGGCTTCTGCTGTGGGACGTACCGGTGCAATTGTTGGTCCAATCGTAATTGGTATGCTGCTTGGTATGGAATTATCACATAAATGGAACTTTATCGCGGTTGCAATTCCAGGCATCATTGGCATGATCGCTATTTCCATGATTCGTCAACCAAAACCTGTTCGTATGGTAGTGAAACAATTGAAAGTAGCCAAAATTTAAACTGCTGTTTGGTTTATCCATTAAAAAAAGCCCCTTTGAATGAAGGGGCTTTTGCATATCTTTTGTACAAGATCAAATTCATCAAAAAAATCCGCTAAAAATTTCAATTTAATTAAAAAAACGATGATTAAGTATTCAATAGTGTATTTAAGTAAGTGTGATACATCACGCAAATAAATACTTTTAACTAGGTCATAGCGGAATATCAATTAGTCTTATTGTGTGCTAAATCCGGCTTGCGTATATTGCCTGAAATTAAATATTCAGCTGAAGATTTAATTAATGTAATGGACAAGTACTCATGGGAGATGAGAACGATGACAATGGAAACTGTAGATATAAATTCTGTAGTCGACAATGCGAAATTTACGCCTTTTCACTTCAATGTAGTTGCTTGGTGTTTACTGGTAATTTTATTTGATGGTTATGATTTGGCAATTAATGGTGTAACTTTACCACTATTAATGAAGGACTGGGGCCTAAGTGCCGTTCAAGCGGGAATGCTTGCCAGTACAGCTCTTGCAGGCATGATGTTTGGTGCGATGATCTTTGGTTCCTTGGCGGACAAGATTGGTCGTAAGAAAGTCATTATGATCTGTATTGTTTTATTTAGCGGTTTAACCTTTGCAGGTGGTTTTGCTTCTAACCCAACTGAATTCGGTATTTTACGCTTCCTTGCCGGTTTGGGTATTGGTGGTGTGATGCCAAACCTGGTGGCACTGACTTCTGAATATGCGCCACAAAAGATGCGCAGTACCTTGGTCACCACCATGTTCAGTGGTTATGCGGTAGGTGGGGTGATGGCTGCCTTACTAGGATCTTGGTTTACCCCTGATTTTGGTTGGCAAGTCATGTTCTTTATTGCAGGTATTCCCTTATTTTTACTGCCTGTAATCTGGAAATTCCTGCCTGAATCTTTAGCATTTATGGTAAAGCAAAATAAGCAGGCTGAAGCGCGTCGTATTGTGCATCGCTTGTCACCGAATACCCAGGTTACGGACCAGACTACATTTACTTTGCCACAGGAAAGTGTACCTGAAGCAGCAAACGTGGTGAGCTTGTTCCGTCGCGGTCGTGCAACCAATACCTTATTGTTCTGGGTTGCGTTCTTCACCTGCTTGCTGACCATGTATGCTTTGAGCAGTTGGTTACCGAAGTTAATGATGGCGGCAGGTTACTCGATGGATAACAGCCTGATGTTCATGATGGTCATGAACGTGGGTGCGGTTGTCGGTATTGTGGGTGGCGGTATTCTTGCGGATCGTTTCCACTTGAAACCTGTATTGATGGTCCTCGGTATGATGGGTGCGGTTGTGATGAGCTCAATGGGCTTTGCATCTAACCAATTCTTACTTTACATTCTGGTATTCCTAGCTGGTGCAGCGTCAATCGGTTCACAAATGTTGCTATATAGCTATGTGGCGCAGTTCTATCCACTTGCAGTGCGTTCGACAGGTATTGGCTGGTCATCTGCAATTGGTCGTATGGGCGCGATTGTAGGCCCAATCCTGATTGGGGGCTTACTCGGTATGAACCTGCCTGCGCACTTCAACTTTATGGCAGTTGGTTTACCGGTATTAATTACTGCGATTGCTGTAGCGTTGATTATGCATGACGATGAGTCTGAAAAGATTGGGTCAGCTGAACCCGTAGTGTCTAAAGCTTAAAATTTAAGTTTTAAAAAGAAGCCTCCGAAAGGGGGCTTTTTTAATATTAATGGTTGATTGAAAAATAAACATTGTGTATTAATACTGTTAATTTTCATTATTTTAGATAACAGGTAAAAATGACTACTAATAAATTGGGAGAAAATAATTATCGAATCTTACTAGACTCAAGATGGTCATTAGCAGACTTAAATAATTTTACTCGCTTATATATACAAAATTATGCGTTTATCTATTGCTTAGAAAATATTACAGGAACTATAAATTCAGCTTCTTTTTTTACAAGAGATAGAAGATCTTAAGCTAAGAGAGGGCCTTACATATGTAAATGCTTATCATATTTTTGCAAGACATATTCCAGCAGAAGATAAACCTGTTATTCGTGCCATAACTTATGCTTCTCCTGGATTTATTGAATTAATATTGAATTATGAAGTAGCAAAAAAGATTGCTGAATCTATTACACTTTTTTTAGCTTTGTTTAATGAATCTTACTCTGCCTATAAACATTTAAAAGAAATTTATAGTAATTTAGGTAAAAGACGTAAGGAAAAACATGACAGCTCATTAAAATTGGCAGCAAAAGAAGTTAGAGAAGTAAAAAGGCTTAATGAGGAATTGGCGAAAAGTTTAGGATATTCAAATTTAGCTGATTTATATCAAAAAGTTGGAGATCCAGAAGAAGTCTCAAAACTTCTTATGGCTCATTATCGTAGAATGCAAGCAATGTCACAATTTGTGCAAGAGAATAAAGCAGATTTTCCTTTAGAATAAAGGAGTATCTTTAAAATAAAGTTATTATCCTATGAACATCAACTCATTCTCTCCAATCCCTGAAGATGATGACGAACTGCATCTTCCTGAACTGGTGTACTGGGCATCCTTAGGCGACATTGACCAGGTCGAACAGGGCATCAAGGATGGTCTGGACGTCAACTCTGTCGATGAAGAAGGTTATAGCGCCTTACATGCAGCAGCTGAAAACGATCATCTAGAGGTCGTAAAGCTATTGATTAGTAAAGGTGCAGATATTAATCATCGCAGTACTTATACAGCTTTAGAACTTGCTGAAATGGCAGGGAATCAAGAAATAGTGAATTATCTAAAGAGTCTAAAAGGATTGGCTTAAATCAATCATTTAAAAAAAGGAGCCCCACAAGTTGGGGTTCCTTTTTGGCAACAGCTTAGAATTACGGGATAATATCCATATCCACTTCCAGTTCTTCCACAATCGCGGTATTAAAAGCAGGTAAGTCATCCGGATTACGTGAAGTAATCAGTACCCAACCATTGGTATTGCAGCGGTGCACTTCTTCATCGACCCATTTTGCACCAGCATTTTGCAGATCCAGCTTAATACTTTTATAAGAAGTCAGATGTTTATCTTTGACCCGACCTGCATCAATCAGTGCCCATGGCCCATGACAGATCGCTGCAATCGGTTTCTGGTTATCGGCAAAGGACTGAATGATGCGCTGGGCATCTTCATTAATACGTAATTTATCAGCATTTACTGTCCCGCCAGGGATTACTAGCAAATCATAATCTTCTGCATTGACTTCATGCATGGTGGTATCGGGTGTGTATTGTGCACTTGGCTTGCTATCGCCTTCCATGGTTTGTACATCTTCATTTTTTTCTGCAGCATGAATCACCACAAAACCATGCGACTGCAAGAAATCCAGAGGCTGGACTAATTCATCGTGTTCAATGCCCACGTTCGAGGTGATAAACAGAACTTTCTTGACCATAATTGTATATCTCAATATCTGCCAGGGTCTTTAGCTTAGCAATAAGGCATTTTTTGAAATGTTGCTTTTTTAGCCTTCGACTGTAAGTATTTATAGAAGAAAAGCCTGATAGAACAACAGAGAAAAACAATAGATGAAAAAAGCCCCGATATCCTATCGGGGCTTTTTTTGTATGCGCTGCTTAGGTATAACGGCTGTTTTACCTCACATCCTGATGCTCAAACTTATAATTATTGTTTTAGGTTTGGGAAACCTCCTGTTTCCTGATGAATTCAGAATAAGAAATTTATCCGGAAGGAGATATAAGCCAATAGAACTATTTTGTGTACGTAATCTCTTACACAATCTAACAAATAAAGTGAAATGAAAGTTTGTTACTAATAAAAAATAGTGATTTTCAATATTTTACTTAGAATAAAAGGGATGATCTATTTGAAGGGAACAGGATAATAACGATGAAAATATTCCGACAGCATATGCTGACCACCATCATATTAATCAGTACATCAAGTTTAACCGCCTGTAATGCACAAACGGACTCTGTAAATTCTGCATCCAAGTCAGCCATAGAAACAGCATCTTCCAAGCCTTCTACAGGTTCTGTTAATCAAGCTTATAAATTGATAAGCCTCGCACAGTTTAATGAACCGTGGGCGATGGCATCTTTAAAGGATGGGCGTTTACTGGTCACTGAAAGAAAGGGAAAGTTACAGTTATTCGATCCTACAACCAGACAAAAAACTGAAGTCAAAGATTTGCCTAAAGTGGCCTATGGTGGGCAAGGCGGCTTGGGTGATATAGCCTTGCATCCACAATTTGAACAGAACCATATTATTTACTTAAGTTATGCAGAAGCGGGACAGGGTGGTTATGGTGCTGTCGTTGCTCGGGGTGAATTAGATTTATCTAATAGTCAGAAACCGCAAGTTAAAAATTTAAAAACCATCTGGAAACAGGTGCCTAAAGTCCAAGGACAGGGGCACTATTCGCATCGGTTGTTATTTGGTTCCGACGGAAAGTTATGGATTAGTTCCGGTGAACGTCAGAAGTTTGATCCTGCCCAAGATATGCAATCTAATTTAGGCAAAATATTACGTTTAAATGATGATGGTACGCCAGCTGCAGCTAATCCATTTACGAATCAAGGAGAGATCGCAAAACAGGTCTGGTCATTGGGTCACAGAAATCCATTAGGTATAGCATTTGATCCTAAGGGTAAACTTTGGGTGGTGGAAATGGGGCCTAAAGGTGGTGATGAACTGAATTTGATTATAAAAGGTGAAAATTACGGTTATCCGCTGGTTTCAAATGGCGATCATTATGATGGCAAAGATATTCCTGACCATAATACTCGCCCTGAATTTAAAGCACCTGAAATCAGCTGGACACCAGTTATTTCCCCATCTAGCCTGATTTTTTATCACGGTTCGCAATTCCCGGCATGGAAAAATAAAGCCCTGATTGGCGGTTTATCGTCCAAATCTATTGTTGTGGTGGATACAGCCATGAAACCTGTGACTGAAGTACAGCGTCTGGATATGAAGCAACGTATCCGTGATGTGCTGGAAGCGCCAGACGGTTCAATCTGGGTGCTCGAAGATGGTAACAATGCCAGACTGTTGAAAATGACTACAAAATAATACGATTGATAGAAATTAAAAGCCCCGAGTGGGGCTTTTGAAATAACGGGTATGCATGATTGCAGTGAATCAGGCTGCGTAATGCTCATCTGCATTAAATACATTGGCCTGGATCTGGATCAGTTTACGGTTGCCTTGTTCACCATTCATGCGCCAATGGGCAATCTTGATATTATCTACAATGGCAACATCACCTTTCTGCCATTGCAGTAACAGCGCATCGCGGTACATGGCATCAAAAAAGGCCTGCTTCTCTTGATCGTTCCATTCCACTTGCTCCCCGTGCTGGTTAAAAATTTCCCAGGTCAGCTGCATGCCACCCGCAGTAGAATCCAGCTCAATATCTCCACGATTTTCAAAGCAGTTTTGTGCTGCTTGATGGGCAAATGGATTGGTATTGTTGGCAAATGCCCAAGGTTGCACGACCAGTTTTTGCGTAACAGGATGCTTAATGACTAGGGGCGAACGTTGTAAAGTCAGCTTGGCTTTTTTGTCTGCGCATATGGAGACGCTAAATGGGCTTTTTTTCAGCAAGATCCGGTCGATAAAATTGACCTTGCGTGATGAAACATAAGAAAAATGGTTCCAGGTGCCTTGGTATTTTTGCTTGATGGTCTCTGGAAAGTTTTCCCAAATCTGTTCCAAATTATTAAAACCGGTTTCTGCCAGATAAGTTGAGGGTTCCTGACAATATAGCGCAATATAGCGTGAGCGTTCCGAACGTACGCCACCTTCAACATGCGGACCTTGGATCGAGTTCTCTACTGGGCCAAGCTGAACGGTATTACGGTCAATATAACGTCGATAATCGCCTGCACCTAAAATACTTTCACTGTATTTACGCATCCATGATGCGACCCAGCTCGGCATATTCGGATTAAAAGAATTCCAGGGCTGTAATTTGAATTGCTGTTCAATCAGTTGATGAAATTCGTCAGTATGCTGGATGTTAAATCCACGGAAAATTAAAATACCGTACTGGTGCAACTGTTGCATCAGCTGTTCACGATTCCGTTCAATATATTGGGCTAAGTCAAGCGCTGTATTGCTATTGTCTGGGGCAATAAACAATTTAGCGTAATCGCTCAGCAAATGATGTTCTAATTGCATTTCTTTTCTCTCGAGCATTTTTATTGTTTTGTTTAGGAGCTTGGAATAATTCTGGGGAATATTCCAGTGATTCTTCATTTTTGCATGGTTGTGATTATAGAGTTTGAAATTTCAATATCATGTAAATTTACTGGTTTTGCTGCAAGTTTTCGATAAATGGTCAGGCGAATCCAGCAGGCATAAAGAAAAAGCCCCGACATCCTGTCGAGGCTTTTTATATTCTTTCTAAGGTATAACTCCTGTCGTACCTTGCAGCATCCTGCTGTTATTATCGCTTATCTTTTTAGTTTTAAGCTTAGAGACTTCCTGTCTCGGTATGAGTTAAATATATCGTGAAAGGTAATGTATGAAAAGTGGACATATTCGGCAACCCTTGTAAGCTTAAACGTACAATAGTCTTCCGCACATCAGGCGCTTACATATTGAATCAGTTTGTCTAGCGCACCTTTTAAGGTTTTCTCGTCAAATTCATTTGGTTCAAATTCTTCGGTTTTATTACGTGAAAAAATATCGCGAATTTCAATAATTGCATTGCTGTCAATTAAACCGAGCTGGGTGCCGACCTGACGAATCTGATCAATGGAACGCGAGCCATTGGTTGCACCATAGCCAATATAAGCTGCAGGTTTGCCTTGCCATTCTTTACCGACGTAATCGAATGCATTTTTCAGGGCTGGGCTATAGCCATGATTATACTCAGGACTAATAAAAATAAAGGCATCACCCGAAGCCACTTTATCCGCCCACTCTTGTTGTTTGGGTTGATCATAAATGCCTGTAATTGGCGGATGACTACCGGCAAAAATTGGCAAGTCCCATTCTTTTAAATCGACCAGTTCTGCCTGAACCGTACTGAAATTGGCCTGATCAATACTGCGTTTGACCCAGCGAGCCACTTTAATGGCAGTCCGACCTTCACGCACGCTACCAACAACAATATATATTTTCATAGATTGAGCCTAATTTTTTTAAATTTTCTTCTTTAACTTATTATGAATGTTATTTATTACGTATTATGGATTTGTATCTTCATCAATATCGCTGAAAGGCAAAAATAAAAAAGCTCCCGCAGGAGCTTTTAAACTAATCAGGCTGACACCTTACATAATTTTGATGCCTTGCTGACCCGCAGGCGTTACTTTAAAGATTTCCACTTCAAAAATAATATCTTTGCCGGCAAGCGGGTGATTAAAATCAATTTCAGTAATGTCTTCACCGACCGATTTCACCACACCAAACAGGCTTTGCTTGGCTTTATCTTCAAATTCAATCATATGACCGACAACAGGTGTCTGTTCGAATTTAACGGTGTCAAACTTTTGTACGTTTTCAGGATTCCAGGGACCAAAAGCCTCTTCAGGAGGAAGGCTCACGGTACGGCGGTCACCGGCACGTAAACCGAACAGGGCTTTTTCAAAACCCGGCAATAAGCTGCCATCACCCATTACCAGGCTGACAGGTTCTTCACGGCTACGGGTATTGTCAATTTCCACGCCATTTTCAATGGCAACCGAAAAATGCAGCTCGACTTTAGAGCCATCTTCAATACGAGTTTCTTCGTTTGGATTAATAAAATCAGTCATTTTGTTGCGCTTCCGCACGTTGAATACGTTGTTTCTCTAGGAAAAACGTATCGATCAATAGCAAGATAGTACCCACAGTAATGGCACTATCGGCAATATTAAAAGCAGGGAAG
>NZ_DJDC01000047.1:10121-10407 GCF_002430855.1 Acinetobacter sp. UBA5934
AAAAGCAGGGAAGTGGCTGTTGTTGTAATAAACGTGAATAAAATCGACCACATAACCTAAGGATACCCGGTCAATCAAGTTACCGATGGCGCCGCCCAAAATCAGGGCAATTGCCATAGGTAGAACCACAGTTTTTTTCGGCATACGCATCAGCCAAAATACAAAAATTACAGACACTAATGCTGCCAGCGAAGTAAAGAAATAACGTTGCCATCCACCGGCATCGGACAGGAAACTAAAGGCTGCGCCATAGTTATGTAACAATGTCCAGTTTAAAAAGGGCAGT
>NZ_DJDC01000082.1:0-22426 GCF_002430855.1 Acinetobacter sp. UBA5934
ATCAGTCACATCAAGGATTCATTAGGCATGAGTGTGTCTGGGGGGGAACGCCGTCGTGCAGAAATTGCTCGAGCATTGGCTGCTGATCCTAAGTTTATGCTGCTGGATGAACCTTTTGCCGGGGTCGATCCTATTTCTGTAGGGGATATCAAGGATATTATTCGTAATCTTAAAGATCGTGGCATTGGGGTATTAATTACCGACCATAATGTACGTGAAACTTTGGCCATTTGTGAGCACGCTTATATTGTCAGTGAAGGTGCGGTAATTGCAGAAGGTACCCCGCAAGAAGTGCTTGCAAATGACACTGTGCGTAAAGTTTATTTGGGTGAAGATTTTACAGTTTAATTATTATTTTAAAAAAGGATGATTTTGTATTAAAAAGTGACAAGATCATCCTTATATTAATAAGTATAAAAAAAGACAATTACTTAATAATAACAGGCGTATTAGGGATTAAATGCGTAAGTTCTCATAAAAATAATTGCCATTCACATGATGCTAAAGAATCACAATAACAGGTTTTATGCCAAAAAATTCTCGTAAAAAGCACGCAAAGTCTGATCTGTAGCGTGACTTTGCATATCAGCTATGCTCAGGCAGACAGTTCACAAGCGTTTTTGCAGTCATTTAAGTCAGGCATGAGTCAGGTTTTTTGTTCTAAAATCCAATGAAAACTACAATAAAGCAGATATTCATGCGCTCAGTAACTTTCAATTAGATACCTCTAAGGTCCGCGAAATACCGCAAATACCAGCAACCAATCGCCCGCAGGTGTTTTCAAAAAATCAGGCAGTTTCTCAACCTGATACTCAATTAACCTTTAATGCCACTATTCTCAAGGCATTACAGCGTAATCCGGAAATAGCCCAAAACATATCGGAATTGGCTGTTTAGAATACTTATATCGATATTACTAAAGCTGGTTACTATCCACAGCTTTCAGGAGAAATTTCCACGGGCGACTTGAGCTCTGGTGAGCGTGGAAGTCAAATGATCAGCTTAAATGCGATTCAAATACTCTATGATTTTGGCAAGGTCAAAAAAAGTAGCGTAGATATTCAGCAGGCCAAGCTCGCAACTTAACAGACAGGCGTTTTAATCAGCATTGATAACATGGCTTAGGAAACGGCTACAGCGATTGTTAATATTAAACGTTACCGCGCAATTACTCGTATTGCAATTCCGATAAGCTGAGCAATAAGGCAGGCCAGCAATTCAGTATTACCCCAGGTATGGTAGCCACGGTAGATATTAAAACGGATGAAAAGTCTGTCGTAGATTACCTGATTAAGCCATTCAATAAAGCGCAGGAAGCTTTACGTGAACGTTAATTAGAATTTATAGACCTGTTTAAAAAGCCTCCTTGAGCTAGGAGGTTTTTTGTATCTGCAAGCGGTTAAAAACAGGCTATACTGGCGTAGTGCTGTTATTTATTCCAGATTTATGCCATTTACCATTGCCTCATCCGTTACTTTTGAAGAAGACATTAAAAAAAGTCGCTTTCAGGCGATTGCTGCAGCAGTAGAAAATGAACAGGATGTCAAAAACTTTTTAGAGCTGCATAAAGATAGCACCACAACACATCAGTGCTGGGCCTGGAAAATCGGCCACCATGTACGCTTCAATGATGATGGTGAGCCATCGGGAACTGCTGGACGTCCCATTCTGGCCACCATTGAAGGTAATGAACTGACCAATATCATCGTTCTGGTCAATCGTTGGTATGGAGGGATTAAACTCGGAACGGGCGGTCTGGTTCGTGCCTATGGCGGTTGTGCAGGGCAGTGCCTGTTACTGGCGGAAAAAATCGAACTGATCGAAAAGAAGAAAGTCAGCTTTGCCTGTCAGTTTAACGAATGGGCCATTTTTCAGTATGAATTAAACCAGCAACAGATCGAGTTTAAAGAACAATATACTGCGATGGGCGTAGAGGTGGAAGCCTTGTTACAAGTTCATCAAATAGAACCCTTGTTATTGAAAATTCAGGATGTGACCCGTGGTCGTGAACAACTGAAAATTGTAGAAGAGTCAGACCATGACTGAACAAGATCCGTTATTAAAATATCGTGAACAGCATAAGCATCGTTTGAACTACATGCCTTGGCTGTACTGGTCATTAAAACCGAAAAATCGCGGCTGGGCGGAAGAGTGGCAAAAAGAATATCAAGCTTATTTGATGGAAATGGAAACAGTGGAAATTGGTGAAAACTGTTTCATTTCACCACTGGCCCATATTTTTGCCGAGCCGGGCCGGAAAATTACGATTGGAGACAATTGCTTTATTGCCGCAGATTGTACCTTGCATGGCCCTTTAGAAATTGGCAATGAAGTCGCCATCAACCATCACTGTATTCTCGATGGGGGGCGTATGGGGATCAAGCTGCATGATCAGGTGCGTATGGCCGCATATTGCCATCTCTATGCTTTTGACCACGGCATGGAACTTGCGCAGCCCATTTACCAGCAGGCGGTACGTTCTCAGGGGATCGAGATTGGGCAAGATGTGTGGTTGGGTGCACATGTCGGGGTCAAGGATGGGGTAAAGATTGATGCGCATGCCATTGTCGGCATGAATAGCATGGTCACAAAAAATGTTGAAAAAGCCACTATTGTCGCGGGTAATCCGGCCAGATTTATTCGGCATCGCGATTAAAAAAAATCAATAAAATGAAGATGAATTGGGGTGAAAATTCGATTACATAAAAGCATGCAAAGTATGTAACAGATATGCTAAGTTAAAAATAACAATTAGACTTAAAGCCTGGATTGGCGAAAAGCGAGGCGAAAATGAAACGTGTAATCGCTTGTATTGATTCTTCTCCATGTGTAAACGCGGTTGCTGAAGCTGCGGCATGGGTTGCAAAGCAGACACAACGTGAACTGGTATTATTACAGGTTTTAGATTATTACCCTGCGAGTTATCATTTGGGTGAAATCAGTGGGGTAATTGGGTTTGAAAGTAATGCAATGTTACTCAAAGAACTGGCAGAACTTGAACAAAAACAAAGTGAGCTGGCACTCGATTACAGCAATAATCTTCTAAACCATATTTCTGAAATGATTCAGCAAAAGTACCAGCTCACTGCCTCACACCTGCAAGAAAAAGGCGATTTTCTAGAGCAAAGTTTTCAAGTGCTGAAAGAAGATGATATCGCCGTTATTGGCCGGGTGGGAGAGCGTTCTGCGGAACGAAACAAGCCAATCGGCAGTAATGTGGAAAATTTTATCCGTGGCGCAAAATGTACCGTGATGACTGTCGGAGAGCAGTTTAAGCCCCCAACACGCTTTATTTTTGCTTATGAATATTCACCGACCTGCGTTAACCTGATGAAACGTGTAGCGCAAAGTGATTTACTCAGATTATTACAATGTCATTTGTTATATGTCGGTGATCATCCGGAAATACTGAATGAACCTTCACAGTATTTACGTGATGCAGATCTTGATGTCATTACAGAATACCGTTACGGCGATGTTTCAGAAAATATACTGGAATACCAAAGCGAACATGGTATACAACTGATTGTACTGGGTGCATTTAGTCACAGTAAAATTCGCCAGTTCTTTTTGGGTAGCGTGGCAACCAGTATATTCCGAAATTCAACCGTGCCATTATTGGTGGTGAAATAAGTTAATCATTACTTGATGAATATGGTTAATAATTGGTCATAGTTATCCGCATAACTTGTGGATAACTATATGGACAGTGTTTGTAATTTATTAATAAATAGAGAAAAAAACAAAAAGATTGTTTTTTAACCTTTGTGTCATATTATTTCACTATGGCGATAGCGAAGCCATCATGCCCTTTGCTTCCAACTGTTTGTAATGCAGTACAAGACAGAAGTCGAGGATGTTTTTGCAAGGCTGCAAACATATCGCGAATGCCTTCAATACTTGGCTTGTGGTTTTCTGGATTAATGATCTCGCCGGCACGAATTACATTATCCAGCACAATAATAGTACCTGAATGCGACAGGTTAAGGCTCAGTTCCAGATACTCCGCATAACTCTGTTTGTCGGCATCAATGAAAATAAAATCAAAGGGTTCAAAATCTGCAGGCAATGCTTTCAAGACGTCAGCTGCACGACCTACTTTAAGCTCAATAGTCTGCGGAAGTTTGGCATGATCAATATTTTCCTGACCCAAGGCTGCATGGGTATCACGACCTTCAATAGTCAGGATATAACCATCTTCAGGCAGAGCACGCGCAAGCCACATGGTACTGTAGGCAGCAAAGGTACCCAGTTCAAGCACACGCTTGCACTTGTTCATTTGAATCAGCATTTGCAGCAGCATGCCCTGATTGGGCGCGACTGCGAGGTGATCTGGAAAACCTTTATCTTCAGTGTTTTTTAATGTCTGTTGCAGAATAGGGTCTTCTGGAATTAAATGTGAATCGATGTAGGCATCAATCTCTGTCCACATTTGTTGCATAGTCTGGTCACCTTTGTTGCGATGCATGCATTTTAAACCTTTCCTTTCAGAGTGCAATTTATCGTTTGGATTTCTTGAAAATAGCGCAATAAAAAAGAGATCACCGAGATCTCTTTTTGATATAAATATATAATTTTAAAAATTACACATCGAGCTGTGGCGCGACAGGTCAGGACCCCAGGTACGGTACCCTTGAGTATCAATATGGATTTGACCCGAAGCATAGAGCCCAAGTCCCATATTCAGGCTTTGTCCGTGCTGTGCCCAGAATTGACATAATTTGAATTTGGTATTTTCAATAAATGCATAATCTTGTGCTTGGGGAAGTTCAGGCCCAATACGGAAATCGATGGCTGAATTAAACAAGTGGCGTGACGAATTTGCGCCACCCGCACATTGATTCAGTGGCAAATCCCGATAAACCGAGGTCACTTCAAAGTCGGTCAGCACTTTGGCGGCAACCAGATATTTAAATACGCGCAAAGTTGCAATTTGATTATTCCATAATTCACGATTTGGAATCATGTATTGAGAGCGGCCACATTTTTGCCAGTCACGCGCGGTACGTAATAATTCAAAACTCGGGATAATGTTACCCACACCATTACGTTCCAGAAAAACTTCATATTCACGGACACGATGCAAATTATCACCTAGCGCTACCCATGAATTATAAACATAAGGTACTGTTTTAGGTGGAATTGGGCGTTCAAGAATAATGCGTTCCTGGGGAATGAAGATCCGTTTTCCATCGGGTATTTGCCCTTGTTTCTGAGGAGATGTGGTACATCCAATCATGACAAGTGGGACCAGGCTCAAGCCCAGTAAGCCCTTTAAAACATGCTTCATTATAGAAATCAGATATTTATAAATACGAGTTATTTTAATCTAATTTAAAGGATAAAATTTGAAAATATTGCAATCAAATGTATTTTTTCAGTATAAAAAAAGATCAGCATGGGCTGATCTTTTTTAAGTGTGAAAACGGTCTTATTTTTCCAAGTATTGTAACTTGTCAGTTTTACCGTTCCATTCTTCACGGTCAGCAGGCTGATCACCAATTTGAGTAATGTTTGGCCATTTTTGTGAAAGATCAGCATTAAGTTCAATAAAGACTTCTTGGCCTTCTGGCAACTCATCTTCCGAGAAAATAGCATTTGCCGGGCATTCTGGTTCGCATAGTGCACAGTCAATACATTCATCTGGATTAATTACGAGGAAATTTGGACCTTCGTAGAAACAATCTACCGGACAAACTTCAACGCAGTCTTGGTATTTACATTTAATACAATTTTCAGTGACAACAAAGGTCATGGCGACAGCTACCTAAAAAATTTGGTTCTAATTACTCTTGCTGTATTTTAGGCAAAAATGCTGCTAAGTAACAATTGCTTTTATTGATATTTGTTATATATAGGGCTGTTAATTTTGATAAAAATTGAATATTTCATTAAATATATGTAGTAAATGAAAAAGACTTCTATTTAGAAGTCTTTTTCTGAGCCAGATTAAAATTAGCCTTCTAGTGCATCCTTTAATGCATAAATCTGTTGCAGGGCTTCGCGAGGAGAAAGATTATCCACATCCAGCGACCTTAACAGATTCAGTGCAGGAATCTCTTTTTCAATTTCTACCACACGCTCTATGATTTCAACTGTAGGTTCATCAATTGCGCTAAACAGGTCATTTTGTACAGCTTTACTCAGTTGTTGATGCTGAAGTTGCTGTTTTTCCAGAATCCTTAACCGGTTTTGCGCCTCTTTAATCACGCTAGCAGGAATCCCGGCCAATTTGGCTACCTGTAAGCCATGACTTTGGCTGGCAGGGCCATGTTGCACCTTATGCAGCAGAATTAAATTACCGTTCAGTTCCTTGGCTGTGACATGGTAATTATCAATTCCTGATTCTTTGCCCAGTTCAGTCAATTCGAAATAATGGGTCGCAAACAGGCACAGACATTTAATCCGTTTACTCAGATCAATGACACAGGCCCAAGCCAAAGACAGACCATCGTAAGTACTGGTGCCGCGTCCGACTTCATCCATCAGCACCAAAGATTGGTTGGTGGCATGATGCAGAATCTGTGAAGTTTCGGTCATTTCTACCATAAAGGTTGATTTGCCGGTAGACAGGTCATCTGCTGAACCGATCCGGGTAAAGACGCGATCAATCGGGCCTAATAGCGCCGATTTGGCAGGAACATAGGAACCGCAATAGGCCAGTAAACTGATCAGCGCGGTTTGGCGCATAAAGGTCGATTTACCGCCCATATTCGGACCGGTCACAATGGCCATACGGTGGTTAAAATCCAAAGTGGTGTCGTTTGGGGTAAAAGCGGTTTTGCTTAGAGCTTCCACGACTGGATGACGACCGGCAACAATTTTAACCCCAATTTCAGGGCTGAATTCTGGACGGGACCAGTTGCGTAAACGTGCCTGATGGGCAAAATTGGCCAACATGTCAATCTGTGCGATGGCACTGCTCATCATTTGCAAATTGCCAATGTCTTGACGCAATTCATCCAGCAGCATTTCAAACAGCATCTTCTCACGCGCAAGAGCACGTGATTCGCTGGACAGGACTTTATCTTCAAAAGATTTCAGTTCTGGCGTGATATAACGCTCAGCATTTTTTAAGGTCTGGCGACGAATATAATGATCCGGTGCCTGCTCGGCTTGAGCGCGGGTTAGTTCAATATAGTAGCCACTGACACGGTTATAGCCAATTTTCAGGGTAGAAATACCGGTATTGGCACGCTCTTGGGTTTCCAGATCAATCAGGAACTGGCCGGCATGATCACGGATTTTGCGCAGCTCATCCAGTTCGCTGTCGAAGCCTTCTGCAATGACATTGCCATCACGGAGTAATACCGGAGGATTTTCGACAACGGCAGACATCAGGCGTTGATGTAGGCCATGAAAATCACCCAGTTCATCCGCCAGTTGCTGAATCAGCGCGGACTGTCTAGTTTGGATCATGGGCTGAATGGCATGACGTAGCAGGGGAATCTGGGCGCAGGCTTGACGCAGCTGGACCAGATCACGCGGACGCGCACTACCCAAAGCGACACGGCTCAGCACACGTTCAACATCGCTAATATCTTTCAGCACCAGACGAATTGGTGCTTCATGATAACCATTCAACATGGCAGCAATAGCATCCAGACGGGCATCCAGTATTTTGGTGTCGCGTAATGGCTGCATTAAAGTACGACTGAGCAGTCGAGCACCCATGGCGGTCTGACAGTCATTGATCAGCTGGAATAATGATGTGCCATGATCAAACAATGGCTCGACTAATTCCAGGTTGCGACGCGTGACCGGATCCAGCGCAATAAAATCACTGCTTTGTTCCAGTTGAATGGAGCGAATATGCGGTAAAGCAGTTTTTTGGGTTTCTTTGGCATAATGAATCAGTGCCGCTGCCGCTGCCTTGGCCAGCGGTAAATGATCAATCCCAAAACCAGAAAGAGTCGCTACTGCAAACTGATCACATAAAGTTTTTTGTGCATTGTTCAGGTTGAAATCGACATTCGGGCGACGGGTTACAGGACAGTCGAGCTGCTTTTTAATCTGCTCAATGATATTAGGATCAACAATATCTTCATCTACCACAATTTCACTTGGCATTAAGCGCGAAAGCTCAATCGCCAGTTGCTCTTGTTGAAACTCCTGTTGCTGTACCTTGAAAATACCGGCACTTAAATCGAGCAGTGCTATACCAATCTGACCTTGCTGAAGACAGAGTGCCACAAGATTGGAAGATTGATGACTATTCAATAGCGCATCATCGGTCAGGGTACCCGGGGTAATAATACGCACTACACCGCGTTCAACCGGACCTTTACCAGTCACTTCACCCAGTTGTTCGCAAATGACCACGGTTTCGCCTTTCTTGACCAGACGGGCCAGATAGCCTTCAGCAGCATGATAAGGAACACCTGCCATGGGAATTGGTTCGCCATTGGCCTTACCGCGGTGGGTTAAGGTAATCCCCAATAATTTGGCTGCTTTATGGGCATCGTCAAAAAACAGTTCATAAAAGTCACCCATACGATAAAACATCAGGGAGTGGGGATGCTGCATTTTGACGCTCATGTACTGCTGCATCATTGGCGTTAAGGTGGAAAGATCAGCCATGATTTCCGGGTAACTCATTGAGGTAAAATCCTTAAATATTTAAATAGATCTAATCGTTAAAAAACTTGGCTGTCTCACCAATTTCAAATTCAAGTCTAAAACTCTCATCGCTCAATCTTAGATTGTGACTTTGCTATCATTATTATTTTCAAGCCAACATGATCTATGAAAGAACGCAGTTTCATTCGCTCAGACATCTTATCAAATTTGCATGAATTGCGAAAAATGCTTTGCAGTAAATGGACAAAAATTAGGACAACAGTTGGAGGGGTTTTATCGCAGGGCAGATCGACCGACAATGGAAATGAGATTGCCGGCCGATATGCAATTGGAAAATTCAAGAAGACATTAAGGTTGATGTAAACCGAGCTTGGTCAGATGCAGACGCAAGATACGACGCAATTCTAAAATAGCCTCAGGGGTTTCCTGAATGGAATGATCACCTTTAATAATTTTTTCCGAAACCGCACCGTCCAGATGGGCACTCTTATACGGCACCACATCGTCAGTAATCACATTGATGTCATCACTGTCGGTGATATTGCCAATAATGGAATGGAAAGCCAATCCTTTACGTGGGTTAATGTTTTTAGTTAGTTCAATAAACTTGGACTGATAACTTAAATCACTCGGTCCATTTTGAATCAGGCCATGATCAATCTGCTGTAACAGCTCTTTTAAATCCAGATCCTGACTTTGTAATGTGTCGCCTACAGCAGAGAGAAATGCACTCGGTATACGGATAATTTTACGCGCCGCCTTGGTAAACCAGCGATCAGCGTAATCAGTTCCTTTATGCGGAGTAGCCAGAAAAATCGCACGAGAGAAATTAGGAATGTCCTTGATCACTAAACGTTGCGAAATAATCGGTAATTTTTGAAATTTGTTTAACTGGCGATTATTCATCATGGCTAAGGCTTTTTTGGTCACGTCGGCATCGCTGACCAACAGTCGGGCAATAATGCCGCCCATACTATGTCCAACCAGTACTGCATCTTTTTTGGCCGGGGCATTGGCATCAACCTGGGCAAAGGCTTGGTTCAATAGGGCATAAATCTGGAAACGGCTTTCCATAATCGGCATATTGGTTGAATAGAATACCTGCCAGACCTGGAAGTTTTCTCGTAGCACCGTATCGCCCATAATGTCATTGGTAAGCCGAATCCATGCTTCGGGGCTACTGGCCAGGCCATGGATCAATACAATCACTTTTTTATTCGGATTATAAGGTTCAAGCATATATAAATGCGGCATGGTTAGATGATCATCACGATCAATCAAGGTTAAGTAGGCCGCTCTGCCAAGATTATTTTGTGCCAGCCATAAGCCATAAGGGGTAGAAAAGTTTCCAGCTAGCGGATAGGTTTTGCCGGCCATATTGACCTGATCATATTTGTAAGGATCAAAAGCTTTTATTTCAAATTCTGCATTGTTTAAAATATCTTCTATATTTCTGGCCGATTTAGGCTGTGCAGTCAGGGTTGCCGCTAAATAACGAGCCTGATGAATATTCGGATTGACACCGTTTTTGTAGCTGAAATTCATCGGGTCAATAATATATTTATTTTTCCCTTCGCCAATATCATCCTTGACCTGCGGTAGAACCAGGACAAATTCTGAACCAAAACCATCACGACGGTTGATTGAGCGTAATCCTGAAAAATTCAGGTTATAACTGGAAAGCAGTTGTTCAATTTTCTGGTTTTTCAGTTGGGGATAGTGATCAAAGTTGATCTGATAAATACTTTTGCCCACCTTGACCTGTGGGTCAACTACAGTAGGTTTGTGGCGCAAGGCATAGGCAGTGACCAGTTTAGCCAAGGCTAAATTATAAAAGTCACGTATTTGAACTTGCCGGTTGTCAAAAATGCGGTCCGAGGGCTGACGTTTGGTTTTAAACATGTAGGCGTAGCTATAACGGATACTTTTATCCAGCATATACAGTTGCTGATCCAGACATTTATCATAAGTCACTTGTTGCTGTTTTTGTTTTTCTTCAGATCGGGTACTGGTTAAAGTTCCCGTTTTGCAGTCTGAAGAGTTTTCAAATTCCAAGGCTTTGGCGAGGTAAATTTCACTGGATGTAGAGAGCAATTGCTCATCCTGAATTTGCGGAATCTGTTGCAGTTCCTGAATACACTGGTCAGGTTCATCGGAACAGATTCGGGCTTCGCGGCCGGTCATGGACAGTACGTTTAAACTGGCTTCGCTTAATTTATTGCGGGTAAGAATACTTTCACGTTCATTGGCAATTGTGACATTGATGCCTTGGCTTTTCACGCTCACAATTTGACAGCCTGTAAGCAAATAACTACTCAGCAGCGAGGCAAATAAAACTTTATATATTGGTTTTGGCATAAAGATTGTCAACTAAGTATTGTTTGAATTTTTCTTCATCATACGATATTTCTTCTAATTTTCAATTCGTGCATAAAAAAATAGACCGTTTTGAGCGGTCTATTTAAAAGGCTAATTGAACAATCTAACTTTAAGGTGTTTGAGTCGGATTAAGCACCTGCCATACATTCCAGCGGCCTTGCTTTTCAATTTCAGCAATTAAACGGTCAGCCACTTCAGCTTCTTGCGGATATTTGACTTTGTAATTTTTCAATACCTGAATCGCATTTTTCTTTTGCTCCATGGCAATGTAATTATTTGCCGCGGATAAATACGCTTCCTGCACCCCAGCTTTCATGGCTTTGTCTAAATAAGAAATAGCTTCACGTTGACCACCACCTTCAGATAAGCCAAAACCGAACCAGAAGTTTGCTTCGGCATCATCTGTGTTCATTTTTAAAATGCGCTGTGCATAGGTTAAAGACTTGGTGGTATAGACTGAACCCAAGTCTAGGTTACGCGCCATCACGCTGGCTTTAAATGCACGGATCAACACATCAAAAGAAGCATTGTCTTTAGAAGCCAGGGTATCAAGCTGCTGAGTCACCTGTTTCAGTTTCGCTTCAAAGCCTTTACGTTCCTGACGCTCAGTAAAACGAGGCGGATAATGGCGCGCTTTGCCTTCTACCAGTTGCAAGAAGTCATCAATTTCAGTCACATCAAATTCATTGTCACCCGCCATAACCGCATATTTTAGATTACGTTGATTGCTGTTTACTGTAGGAATAATCAGCTTATTGACATCTAAAATTACTTTTTTAGTCGGATCACCCGGCAGGGTAACTTCCATTTTAGTCACTGGTTGTGCCGCTGCTTGTTTTAATGCAATTTCAAATGGAGGCGGTGCATCATAGTTAAATGGATTCAGCGCATAGAATGGAGCAGTCAATTCCGGTTCAGTGAAAACGATGGGTGTATTCGTATTTTTATTTTCTGTTGGGGTCGAACTACATGCTGAAAGTAAAGAAATAGCAATCAATGTACATGCCAAAGGCTTAAGGGTCATATTGGTCATCCGTTCATTTAATTTTAAAAATTGGTCAATAGGTATGTTCCTCAGTCTAAAAAAACTCTGGGGAACATACAAGTAAGGGCTTGTTAAGATTCAGAACAGCGCTTTAGGCTTTGGATTGACTGCTTTGTGCTTCACATTCACGGCGCACATCTTCAATAATTTTAAGTTCTTCAACACTAAAAGGTTGCTCATTTTGCTGCTGCTTTTTAAAGCTCGGATCAAGCAATGATAGACGCTGACATAAGGTATTCATGCGTTTTTCATTGAGTTGAATCCGGTCTAGCAACACGCGCATACCATCCAGAATCGGGTCAGACTGGTCCTGAGTTGCCGCATAAGGCTGGAAGCCAATGCTTTCCGCATAATCACGACGACGTGCTTCTTCAGCATCCTTCGGTTGATCTTTGGTAATGAAACGGGCCGGGTTGCCAACAGCAGTTGTATTGGGCGGTACGGCTTTGGTCACCACCGCATTGGAACCGACTTTGGCATTTTTACCCACGGTAAAAGGTCCCAGAATTTTGGCGCCTGCACCCACAACTACACCATCTTCCAGCGTAGGATGGCGCTTGCCTTTGTTCCAGGTGGTACCGCCAAGGGTGACGCCGTGATAAAGCGTGACATCATCACCAATTTCGGCAGTTTCACCAATCACCACGCCCATGCCATGATCGATAAAGAAACGGCGACCGATTTTGGCACCCGGGTGAATTTCGATACCGGTTGCAAAACGGCTAAAAGAAGACAGCAGGCGAGCAGAGCCTTTACACTCTTTTTGCCAAAGTTCATGGGCAATACGGTGCATAATCAGTGCGTGTATGCCTGGATAGGTAGTAAGAACTTCTAAGGTGTTTCGTGCTGCAGGATCGCGCGCGAATACAGCCTGTATGTCTTCTCTGAGCTGTTTAAGCATTAGATTGATCCTCTGAAGAATCGGTTGTTTTGTCTGTAGATTTTTTCCATGTACCATTATTCAATGCTTGTACACGGCTAAAGATGCCACGAAGTAAATGGTATTCCATACGGTCTAATTGTATACGTCCAAATAGACGACGCAAGCGTAAAGGCAACAATCGTGGGTTTTTCGGGTCCATAAATTCAATTTCTGCCAGCATTTTTTCAATATGCGGGTAAAACTGTTCCATCTGTTCATGGGTCACCAAAGGTACATCCCACTGCATGTCAATTTCATCAGTGACATGCATGGTGGCGTTAGGGTCTTCAGCCTGATCGGTCAATGCCATGGCGGCCATACGCATTTCATAGCAAATCACCTGAATGGCCTGAGCGACATTCAGTACGCCATAATCGCTATTGACCGGAATAGTGACATGGTAATTGGCCATTGCCAGTTCTTCATTGGTCAGACCGCGGTCTTCACGGCCAAAAATTACCGCAATTTCCTGTTTGTCTTGTACCACTGCCTGAAGGGATTTCTCGGCTGCAGGACGGGCATCGAGCAAAGGCCAGGGAATGGTACGGCTACGCGCACTGGTTCCAAACACCAGATGACAATCTTTAATGGCTTCTTCTAAAGTGGGTACGATTTCAATCTGTTCAATCAAATCGGTAGCACCTGCGGCCAAGGCGTTAATATCCGGATGCGGATAGGTTTTAGGTTCAACCAGCACCAGCTTGGATAAGCCCATGGTTTTCATGGCACGTAAGGCACTGCCAATATTTGCAGGTAAGGTGGTATTGACCATGACAATACGCACATGGGAGAGATGTGCTGAAACCACAGCATTGTCAACTTGACTCATAATGTGTCCGATTAGAATTAAATATTTAAAAATTAAGAATATTGACTGGCTTCAGCCTGATACATATCCATTGCTTCATCCATGCTCACATTGGCTGGAGGAGGCGGGACATTTGCAGGCTTGGCCTGCTCATAACTCACGGCTTTGGCCGCTTTGGATTTGACCTGATATTCAATATGAATCACGTCTTTACCGAAATAGTCGCGTAATTTCGCCAGCAGTTCATCCAGAGGAGCCACGTTCCAGTTTAAGCCCAAGTTGATATCTGCGGACGCATAAGGATAATCAATATGTAATTGCACTGGAATATGGTTACACATATCCACATTACAAAATGGCGTTAAGATCTTGCGTAAATCTTGACTCAATGCTGGGCCTAGATGTTCCGGGTTCAGCTTGATTTGAATGCTATTGGCACGTTTTTGACGTATTTCATTCAGGCTAAACGCTTTGGTCAGGCGTCCCATTGGACGGTCAAAACCTTCACGTTCATAAATTTCGCCTTCAATCACCACCACTTTTTCATTTTGAATAATGTCTTTAAAGCGCTGGAAGCGTTCATGATTGGCTGATACTTCAATACGGGCGGTACCATCATCTAGCGTTACCATCATGCGGTTTGGGAAGTTGGCGATATCCACCACCAGACCGGCAAATACCGTGGTCACACCACGGCGTGTAGGCGTCAGTTCATTAATGCGCTGCGAAATAAATGCTTTTAGCTCTGGACGGTAAACATCAATCGGATGTCCGGTCAGGTACAGTCCTAAGGTATCTTTTTCACCTTTTAAGCGGACTTCATCGGACCACGGTTTAACCGGTTTTGAAGGTTTGCGCTGAACTTCTTCAACCTCACCGAATAAATCCATAATGCCGGATTCACGATTTGAACGCGCCTGTTCAGCCGCTTGTACGGCTTCTGGCAGTTGTGCCATCAGGTCAGCACGTTCAATACCCAGACAGTCCATAGCACCAGCACGAATGAGTGCTTCAAGGGTGCGCTTATTGATTTTTTTCATATCTACACGGTGGCAGAAATCAAATAAATCTTTATAAGGACCTTCTTGTGTACGTGAATCAATCACCGACTGCATGGCCGCTTCACCTACGCCTTTAATTGCACCCAAACCATAGACAATGGTTTTTGAATCACTGGCATGGAACTGATAAATCGACATATTCACGGAAGGAGGCAGCACTTCCAGATTGTTATGACGGCAGTCATCAATCAGGAATACCACGTTATCGGTATTTTGCATTTCCGATGTCATCACCGCTGACATAAATTCAGCAGGATAATGCGCTTTTAACCAGGCTGTTTGATAAGCAACCAGCGCATAGGCAGCCGCATGTGATTTGTTAAAACCGTAGCCTGCGAATTTTTCCATATAGTCGAAGATATGGTTGGCTGTGGCTTCATCGATATCTTTTTCAGCAGCACCCTTAATAAAGATTTGACGCTGCTTGACCATTTCCTCGGGCTTTTTCTTACCCATGGCACGGCGTAACAAGTCCGCACCACCCAAACTATAGCCGGCACAGAACTGTGCTGCCTGCATCACCTGTTCCTGATACACCATAATCCCGTAAGTCGGTTCCAGCACACCTTCTAATAAGGGATGCAGATATTCAAACTCACCACCATGCATACGGTGAATAAAGTCAGGAATAAGATCCATTGGACCTGGACGGTATAACGATACGAAGGCAATAATTTCTTCGAATTTGCTTGGACGTGCTTCCTTGAGCATTTTTTTCATGCCCACGGATTCAAACTGGAATACCGCTGTGGTATTGGCAGTCGCAAATACCTCATAGGCCGGTTTGTCATCGAGTGGAATATAAGAAATATCGACAGGTGTAGTAATATCTGCCCGAGCGTTGATATGCTTGATGGCATCTTCAATTACGGTCAGGTTACGCAGTCCCAAGAAGTCGAATTTGACCAGACCGGCAGCTTCCACATCGTCTTTATCAAATTGTGCGACGCGGTTAGTTCCATCGGCATCGCACATTACCGCTGAGTAGTCGGTCAGCTTAGTCGGTGCAATCACCACACCACCGGCATGTTTACCGGTATTACGGGTAATACCCTCAAGTTTGAGTGCCATTTCCCATATTTCAGCGGCATCGTCATTGTCTGGGTTGGATGGGTTGGTGACGATATCCTTAAGCTGTGGCTCAGCTTCCAGCGATTCTTCCAGACTCAAACCTAAGGGTTTGGTTGGAATCATTTTAGAAATACGGTCTGCCAAACCATAGGATTTACCCAATACACGTGCAACGTCCCGGATGGCACCTTTGGCCGCCATGGTTCCGAAAGTGGCGATCTGAGATACGGCATCTCGGCCATAGGTACGTGCCACATAGTCAATCACGCGGTCACGACCGGCAATACAGAAATCGACGTCAAAGTCGGGCATTGATACACGTTCCGGGTTCAGGAACCGTTCGAACAGCAGGTCGTAACGCAGTGGATCAAGATCGGTAATCTTTAAGCTATAAGCTACCAGTGAGCCGGCACCCGAACCACGACCCGGACCGACAGGTACACCATTACCTTTGGACCACTGAATGAAGTCCATCACGATCAGGAAGTAGCCCGGGAAGCCCATGTCGAGAATAATCTTCACTTCGAAGGCTAAACGTTCGTCATAGGGTTTACGAATTTCAGGCCAGTCTTCATCACGTTTTTCAGGCGGATACAAGAAATTTAAGCGCTCTTCCAGACCCTGTTCGGATAAATGCGCAAAGTAGGTATCAATGGTATGACCTTCCGGAATCGGATAGTCCGGTAAGTCATTAAAGCCTAAACGCAGGGTAACGTTACAACGTTTGGCTATATGGTAGGTATTTTCAATTGCGGTCGGAATGTCTGAAAATAATTCAGTCATTTCTAGCGAATTTTTGAAATATTGTTCTGGGCTATAAGTTTTAGGACGACGGTTATCGCCTAGTACATAACCATCGGCAATACAGACACGCGCTTCATGCGCTTCGAAATCTTCACGGCTAATAAAGTGCACATCGTTATGCGCGACTACACCAATATTATATTTTTTAGCGAGTTTAACCGCTTCTTCAATAAAGGCCTCTTCATCGGGACGCTGAGTACGACTCAAAGCCAAATAAACCCGATTGCCGAATTTTTCAATCCATTCCTGAAGTAGGGGTTCAGCCTTATCTGGATTTGAAGTGATCAGCATTTTGCCGACATCAGATTGCATGCCCAATAGCACAATCAGGTCTTGATGCTGATTGAGAATCCAGTCTTTTTGCACACATGGAATATCGAGTTGCTGACCGCGAATAAAGCCTTCAGATACCAGTTCGGTCAGATTACGCCAGCCTTTATTGGTCATCGACAACAATGTCACACGGTGTTCAGCATTATTCAGGCGAATTTCTGAACCTAAAATGGGTTTAATGCCTTTATCGAGACATTTTTTATAGAATTTTACTGCAGCATGCAGGTTGGATAAGTCGGTAATCGCCAGTGCTGGCATTTCATCATTTGCAGCAGCTTTAATAAGATCAGATACACGTACGATAGATTCTGTAATTGAAAATTCTGTATGTATACCAAGATGAACAAAGTGCATAAATGAGTCCCTGCAAAAACCACTGGATAGTTTAGCATGCTCTAATAAAAGTCATGGATTAATATTTAGCTAATTCAAGCTTAAAATTCGGCTTTTTGCAGCTGAATGGATGATGAGAGCTATACCAGCAGGTTCAACGATTTTGAAACACTGCATCTAGATTGGAAATCACGCTGTATTTCAAATCGCATTTCTAGATACAAAAAAGCCCTCAATTGAGGGCATTCAATGATGGGGATTATCTTAAGCGTGATAGCCATTCACCAAAGGTTTGTACAAATTGTACTAGCAATAACAAGACAATGACGGTCAGGATGACCACACTGGTATCAAAACGCTGGTAACCATAGGAAATGGCCAGATCACCAATCCCACCGGCACCCACGGCACCTGCCATCGCCGTTGCGCCAATCAGGCTAATGGTGGCTGTAGTCAGGTTTAAAATCAGCGAGCTGCGTGCTTCAGGCAAAATAAATTTGAAAATAATTTGCAGGGGAGAGGCACCCATGGCTTGTGCCGATTCAATAATGCCTTCATTTACTTCAAGCAATGAAGTTTCGATTAACCGGCCCATATACGGACCAATATAAATGGTCAGTGGCACAATGGCAGCCCATGTACCGATAGAGGTACCCACCAACAATTTAGTCAGCGGAATAAAGGCAATCAGCAGGATAATAAACGGCAAGGAACGCAGCGCATTTACAATCGGGTTTAAGCCATGATAAATCACCCGGTTTGGCAGAATGCCGTGAGGACGGGTCACCAGTAAAATGATGGCTTGAATAAAGCCCCAAATACAGCCGAACAGCATCGCAAAAAACACCATATGGAAAGTTTCTTGCAGGGCGGTAACAAACTGGTCAATTGAAAGTGAACTTTTCCAGTACGGTGCAGTGATTTCTGTCAGCCATTGAACAATTAAATCTCTCATGCGCTGACTCCAGATCGTTCAACTTTGACGCCATTTTGCTGGAAAAAAGCAATCGTCTGTTCAATTACAGCAGGATCACCCAATAGCTGTACAAACATTTGTCCAATCACTGAACCGTTAATTTCAGTCATATTGGCAAACAAAATATTCAAGCTGATATCAAACTGTTTAATGGCTGCCTGAACCACGGTTTCCTGTGCAGAAGTTCCGAGGAACTGCAAGCTGTAAATACTGTTATGATTTTGATTTTCTAAGTTTTGTAAAATATTGACAGGAAGCTGCTGCTGCAAAACGGTTTGAATAAAATTCTTGGTGGTTGGGTGCTTTGGCTGACTGAAAATTTCTAGCGTCGAACTGGTTTCGATCACCTGACCCTGTTCCATCACCGCAACATAATCACACACAGTTTCAATGACATCCATTTCATGTGTCACCATGACAATGGTAATGCCTTGTTCTTTATTAATCTTTTTAAGCAAATCTAAAACAGATTTGGTGGTCTGCGGATCCAGTGCTGAAGTCGCTTCATCGCAGAGTAAAATTTTCGGATGATTGGCGAGGGCACGCGCAATACCGACACGCTGTTTCTGACCGCCAGACAGTTCATCCGGGTAAGCATCTTTTTTATGCTTAAGATCAATAAACTCGAGCAATTCCGCTAAACGTTTTTCACGCTCGGCTTTGCTCCAGCCCAACAGTTTCATTGGCATTTCGATATTGGCTGCGACAGTTTTGCTCTGCAACAAATTAAAATGCTGAAAGATCATACCAATATTGGCACGTTCTTGACGTAATGAACGTGCATCCAATGCAGTAAAGTCTTTTTGATTAATGATGACTTGACCATCATTTGGTCGTTCGAGCAAATTAATCAGGCGGATTAAGGTACTTTTACCCGCACCACTATAGCCAATAATGCCAAAAATACTGCCATCTGGAATCTGTAAATTAATTTGATCCAGGGCACGAATTGTTTGACCTTTAAGCTGATAGTGTTTTGAAATATTTTTAAATTCAATCATATGGTCAAAAACTATCTATAAAAAGAAAAACAGGCAAAGAAACTTTGCCTGTTTAGATGTACCAATTATATTACTATTTTGCTTCAGTGAGATAGCTAATCGGTTTATTTACGTCAACTTTAGTGCCAGCAAATTTTTCCTGAACAAATTTTTTCACGGCTTCGGTGTGGTAAAGCGCGCCTACTTTTTTCAGCACAGGGTCATTTTGATGGTCAGCTGCAACAGCAAGAATATTGACATTCATTTTGGTGCTCTGGTCGATTGGCTCATAATAAATAGAGTCTTTCAGCACATTCAAGCCACCTTCCATTGCCAGGGTATTACCCAATACAATTGCATCGACTTCGTCTTTCACACGTACAGCAGTTGCCATCTGAATAGGTTTAATCACAATTTTTTTGTTGTTTTCAACAACATCAGCAGGTGTGCCTTTTACATTGTCAAAATTAGGTTTTAACTTAACCAAACCGGCAGATTGAAGTAACAATAATGCACGTGATTCATTTGCCCCATCATTAGGAATGGCAATGGTTGCACCTGTTTTAAACTCATCCAGTTTCTTCACTTTACTTGAGTAAATACCCATTGGTTCAAGGTAAGTAGTAGAAAGCGGGGCAATCTTGTCTTTATTGGACTCGTTGAAAGCAACCAGATAGGCATAAGACTGGAATGCATTCACATCAATTTCTTTATTGGCTACAGCAGTGTTCATAGACACATAGTCAGTAAAGTTTTTCACTTCTAGCTTAATGCCGGCAGCTTTGGTTTCCGGAAGGGCAGCAATATAACGCCAAACTTCAGCATCCGAACCTGTAGATGCCATAGTGACAGTTTGTAATCCCGAAGAATCTTTATTTTGAGCGGCATCAGATGCAGGTGCTTCTTGTTTGCCGCAGCCAGCTAAGCCAACGGTTAAGCCTAGTACAAGACCAAGGAGCTTTTTCATGTATTCATCCTAAGTAAATTTAATTTTGGCTTTAAATTTACGAATCTATTGTATTGAGAGATTAAATCAAGCTTGAATCAGTAAAAACCGATTGATGCATACGACTTTAAAATGACCTGAAATTCAATGCAATCAGATATCAGTCGCATAACCTAATCAATGTAAAGCTGTGAATAGCAAGTCTCACTATATCCAAAGCAGCTTTGTTCATTCAGGCTAACTTTAAATTTGGGTAATGATAGCAATTTTTTATTATGCATAATAGTGATTATAAATCTGATACTTAGCTTGTTTTTGAATAACAAAGTGAGATGTTTTAATAAATTAACTCATAAAACAATAGATTAAATTTATTGCAATGAATAAAACTGATAATTAAAAGAATTTTGTTTCTATATAAATTTTTAGAAAATATAAAGATGAAAAATGGATAAGTGACAATTTCATATTTTTAATATTGTTTCTTCAAGTTTACGAAGTCTTGTTGCTTGAATTCAGGATAGAAAGAGCCTAATAAATGGGTTTTTGAAAAATAATAGAAGTAGGAGATGAGTACAGGTTCTTATACAAAATATTGCTTTTAAGAATTGGGAGATTCTTGAGGAAATGAGGTCTTGAGAAATCAGAAATGGTAAAATTGGTTTCAAAGTTGGCTTTTTGCACTTTTTTAGGTTGAAATTAAACTACTAAGTTATTGATATTATGAGGAATATATAAATTTACTTCGTATAATCACCATTATGTTAAATAGGGTAATAATAGTTGCAATATTGTTGATCACTCAAGTATATTGCAACTATTATTTTGCTAAGGTTATCGTCATGATGGAAGTAGACTTCTTAATACAACAGAATTATATAGGTACACTTATAGGTAAAAAGTTAGATATAGCATTGAGCTTACATGGAATAAACTTTACTGAATTTATGGTGCTATACCATTTAAATACAGTCCAAGAAAGACAGTTGAGTCGTATTGCCTTAGCAGAAAAAGTTGCTTTATCTGCATCTGGAATAACACGAGTATTAATTCCAATGGAGAAAATAGGATTGGTTGAAAAAAATACTAATCCAAGGGATGCGAGACAAAGTTTAGTTCTTTTGACTCAGAGTGGAAAAGAGATCATGCAGAATGCAATCATAACAGTTGAGCATACTGCAGAAGCTGTATTTTCATTGTTCGACAAAGGTGAAATTTTAACGCTAATTTCTTTATTAAATAAGCTTAAACTATGAAAAATTTAACCCATTTATTAGATCGTGAAAAGTATAGACAACTGCTTATTGATCAAATAGGGCTCCCAATCAAGCAGAAAGAAATCGTTATTAATTCTATTAAAACTGCTTGGTTATCTGCTGGAAATTTTTCAGACGAATGCGATACTGTAATTTTATTACATGGGGCAGGAGCAGGAGCTGTTACTTGGTATCCGAATATTGCAAGTATTGCACAATTTTATCGTGTAATAGTACCTGACATAGTTGGTTACGGAGAATCTGATAAACCTGATGCTAGTTATGATCAAGAATATTTTTCAAATTGGCTGAATAGTTTTTTAGAAGCTTTAAATTTAACTAAAGTATACCTCGTAGGATCTTCTCAAGGTGGTGCAATTGCCATGCGCTTTACTTTAGAGTACTCCCAAAAAGTAGAGAAACTTGTATTGGTTAATAGTACAGGATTGGGTGCTAAACCTAAATTTTTACCATTTTTAGGGATGGTTTGGATGAATCTTCTTCCTTCTAAGTTAGCTAATAAGTTTTCCTCTAGATATCTTGTTGTGAAATCAAAAAATAAAAGTCAATATCACGGATACTACTCTATTGAAGTTATTAAAAGTTTAGGAGGTAAAAATGTATTTTTGCAAGGTAAAGGAGCAGTAGTCTCTAAAATACCAGAATATGATCTCAAAAAAATTAAACAAAAAACTTTAATTATTGTTGGTGAAAATGATCTATTTTTTTCAATAAATTATAGTGAGTTGGCATCTAAAATAATTCCAAATGCTAAGCTTAGAATAATTCCAAGTGCTGGTCATATGGCTTCAATAGATCAGCCAAAAATATTTAATGAAATTTTAATTGAATTTTTGAAAGAAAATTAAGATCTTCTAAAATTAACATAATACAGGTTATAATAAATAAATTTGTAACTCCAAAATAGAAAT
>NZ_DJDC01000085.1:0-8760 GCF_002430855.1 Acinetobacter sp. UBA5934
AAATGAGAAATATCTTATTAAGCTATTTCTCATTTTTTAATGGTTCAATATATAAATCAATTATATTTTTCTAAAAATAATATTCTTTCTTTAGTCATGTCGATTTGACATTGCATAGCATCAAAATGACTTTCTCTTCCATAATTTTTTTCATCTGCTACACATATTGATTCCTTAAGCTTGATCCATTCCCGTTGAGAATTTTTTAATTTATTTTTTTTAATTTTCGACAGCTTACTTATTTTATAAGCATATAATTCATTCAATTCTTTATCATATTTATTATACTCGTTTATATAACATCCTAAAATATCATTAAAAATTACGCTATCAGGAACACATTTTTGACTATAAGCAAAACATGTTATTGAACTAATTAATAATATAAAAATTAATATTTTTTTATTGAAAGCAATCACATTTTAATCCTTCTTCAAATATAGCAGCTTCCTGCCTTCTACGTATTCCTACCCCTCTATTCCCATTTTTCCCTGTCTTATTCCAAAGCTTTGACATGTCTCTAAAAATATTCGGAATTGTATCGATCTCATTATTTTTAAATGCTTCTTTAATTTGCCGCATATGCTTTCGTGTTAACTGCCCTTTTTTATCCTTCAATCCAGGCCCACGATTAAAGACAAGTGAAAGTAACACTCCCTGACAATGAGGATGAAGATTTAATGCTTCAGGATAAATAGAGAGAACTTGATTAGCATAACGAGTCTTGAGCACGGTCGCTAAACGTAAAGCTTTATCTTTTGTAATCGTAATATCTGATAATTTTGGTATCAGTTCTCTTGCCACAGCACCAATTTTACCTTGTGCAGTCAATAATCGATTAATTTGCTCTGCCGAATAAAATGATGCTAAATCTTTTTGAATCTGTGCTTTTGTTTGTTGTCCTAAATCATAGCCTATTGCAATTGTAACACCACTAGAATTATCCCCTGGTTGGTATGGTTTAGCTTCGTAAGTTTCAAATTCTAAAATTTTCTTCCAAGTCAGCATGGAAATAATATAAGGACCTGGTTCAGTATTAAATGTTACTGTTTCGATAATACATTCTTTTGGACATGGTTTATTTTCAATATTTTTATTAATATTTGGTTTATCTTGCTGAGTACTTCCATTCGTGACATCCACATCTAAATGCAACTTAACTGAACTTTCCTTTATTCTTTTTGGTAAATAATTTACCGATTTGAGTGGCGTACCATCAGGTTTATATACTGTTATTTTTAACCATTTTCCAATATAACCTCGAACTGCAAGCTTTCCATTTGAAACAGAAATTAGATTTTTGTCTTTGCTCTCTAAAACCAATATTTCAACATTGGTTTTTGCTATATTATATTTATTATCATTTCTATCCAGCAGCGTAATCGTCGATAAGCTTTTAAAATTATTGTAAGGTTCATCTAATTGAATAAGAATTGGCTGTTTAGAACCATTACCAGAATTTACAGATTTTTTTAAAACAAATGTATCATTCGAGGTCAGAACTAAAATTTCAATGTCTCGATTTGGAGAAGATTCTATTTCTGCCAGTCCTTCTTGATTGGTACAACGTTCAAAAGACTTTTTCCCTTTAGGACGTGATTGTATAGGAAAATTGCTCATCACTTTTCCATTACTATCAACTACCTTAAAATAATTCTTTACTGTTTTACTCTGAGGGATTTTTATATTTTCTTTTCGATATTCTTCAATCGTTTTTGGTAAATAAACTTTTATGGGGTTACTGGCAGATGAATTTACAGATGAATTCATCATTTTAAAAACCGTATATTCTTTAGCATTCGGTGGTTTAGCTAAAATTTCGATTGTTCTGTTCGAAGAAGCCTGAAAGGTGAAAACCCCCTTTTCATCTGTCTTTTGCTGGTTCTCTCTGGTTGATCCTTGATAACGGGACTTTACATTTAGATTAATAATGCGTTGACCCGATTTATCATAGAATTTAGAAAAAATTGTGACTAAATTACTCATTAATCAAAATCCTCTTCTGTATAAACTTCATCCTCTTCTAGAATTTCTTCTTCTATTTCTTCTATCAACTCATCACAATTATCACTTGAGATATCCTGACTTAAATAAGTATTTAAAGAGTTAAATCCCAATGCTGTAAATTCTGTTTGTTGTGGAGTATAAAACCTTAAGGAACTCATATTTTTTTCGCTATCCAGCTCATTTTTAATATTTTTAATTAATTTTCCATCTGATTTATCAACAATAAGAATTTCCTTTTCCCCCTCTGAAAAACGATTCCAGCTGTAATCCATCTGATTACTATAAGGCGTTTCAAGCATTGGCAGACTGGTCTGAGGCACAACCACCTTCCCTCCTCCCCCAAAACTATGTTGCCCCGCCTTACTTTCAAACTTGCCACCCGTAGTGGTAAAAATACCCTCCCCATTAAGTTTTAATTGTGAACCGCCAGCAGTCAGAACAATTTCTTTAGGGCTAGTTATTTCAATCTTATCTTCGGTCGAAATTAGTTTAACAACCTTACGGGCTATGGCTTCAATGGCATCATCCTGTGCTTGTAATTCAACCTTTCCTTTTCCTGCATATAACTTTGCTCCTTCTTGTGCAGCAAAAAGACTAATTTTCTGACTGGCATGTCCAATTAAAGACTTCTGTGTACTGAAGTTAATACTCTCTCCCGCACTATGATGAATCTGTTGATCTGCTGAAATATGAATATCCTTATTTGTTGCAAGGGCAATCGAATTGGGTGCAGCCAATAGCATTAAAGCCTGTTTAAAACTATCTGCTTGTTCTTTTTCCCCACTCTCGATTTGCTCAAGAAAAGCCTTCAACCTTTCTAAAACGTCTAAGGAATCCGTTAGCTGATTTTCCGCAACTTGACTCAATGCCTGAGCATTATTCAGGCTCGATTGCAGTTGAGCTTTTGCCTCATTTGTACTGAGATGATGACCATTGGCTTGATCTTGATGATGAGTCGAAATCAGTAGTCCCTTACCCGCCCGAACAGCGCCCCATTGATCTGTTCTTAGCTCAAAGCCTTCACCACGGCCCTCACTGGTTTCTTGATCTTTAGGATGACTCAAATTGCCCAAATTCAGCTGACTGGTACCATGGCTACTCTGTAACTGGGTACTGATCTGTCCGCAAGTATCATCAAAACGTAATTGGTTAAAACCGGTTCCATCCACTTCTTGCGAGCGGATACCGCTGAGCTTTTTAGTCTCGGGTAACTGACCTTTCAGATCGAATTTGGTTTGATGGCGTTTTGCTTCATGAATCCGCCCCACCACGAAAGGTCGATCCACATCCCCCTCAAAAAAGTCAATTACCACAATTTCACCAATCCGCGGATGAAAACGTGCACCATATCCTTCACCTGCCCAAGGGGTTAACACATCTACCCAGGCTGAATCGGTGTCATTGTCATTACTGCCCGCGCCACCATCGTGACTATGATCATCGCTACGAGTAAACAAGAAACGTACTTTGATGCGTCCCCAGGCATCTACAAAAATACTTTCCCCTTCAGGACCCACCACTTTGGCTCGTTGCGGATAAGCAGGAGGTCGATGTACCACAGGATGATATTCAGGAACTACAGCAATATTGCGCCGTACCAGATATAACTCATTACCCTGTCGCTCTTCGCCTGAATTTTGCCAACGACTTAAGCTGAGCAATGTTTCTAACTGGCGCAGCATGTCTTTAGGCAAATTATTCTGGTTATAAAAAGATTTACCCAAAATCAGGAATTCTTTATCTGACCCTGAATGCAGATCAATTTCCGGATGATCAAGCAATTCAAACCAGTAACCGACATGCGCATCACGTACGCTACTCTGGGCAGTAAAATATTTGGACTGCAAATCTTGATACTGGGATAACTGCTGATTGAATTTATCTAACTGTGGGCTGCCTGAAACCGTGCTTTGATCAGTACCAGTTAAATCCGAAGTCCAAGCCGGGCTGATGCTCCAGGCTTGCTCTAAACTTAAGGTTTCATTGTCGTGCAGATCACTATGCTGATGATTGCTTAACCGGGTATTGGCTTGATCCTGAGACAGACTGTTGGCTTGCCAGCGCTGAGCTTGAATAGCGGTCGACTGCAAATGACGCTCAGCAATAAAACTGGTAATGCTATCGAATTGTTCTGTAGCATGACTGCGGTGAAAGCGGATCGATCTTCTGCTTAAAGCACTATATTGAGAATTTTCATCAATTAGACGTAATTTCTGTGGCTGTATGGCAGCTGATGATGTCGCTACCACCTGTTCCGCTTCATCAATCAGCCAATTAATCCCTTCACTGCGCCATAGTCGTGTCAGAAATTCATAATCCGTTTCATTGGCCTGCATCACAAAAGGACGCACATCATATTCTCTGCTCAAACCTTGAGTATTTAAACTTAAGCTGGCTGCAAACAAGACACTTTTCGTTTGCCATTCCTTAAACAGGATTTCACTGATATCCCGTACACTCTTGTTCATAAATACGCGACTGTTACGGCGTTTGTGCCAAAGTGCAGTCGCATCTTCAAGAGTCAGTTTATATACAGTGAGTGCACCGTCACTTTGACCTTGGCTGGCTCCCGTGATGATGCCGGTGATTCGAGACAGCTGGCCTGCATCGTTTACCTGATCAACTGCCACCTGGCCGCCAATAAATTGTTTTAGCGGAATATGTGCGTTAGTCGACAAGCAAATCAGTTCAGCCTTAAGCCCCTGATTGATGCGATGTTGTCCTTCAATGCGTTGAATAAAAACTTGGGAATTCAGCACTTGATGAGAAAATTGGATATGTAGGGCGCGCTTTTGCACACCTAAACCCATCCCCTCCATGACAGTATGGATATTTTTAAACATAATCATTTATTGTTGTTATAGCTTTATTTTAATTTGAGACGCATTCTAGAAAATGTTGTTTTTTTCGTCTAGTAGGTTTTTTGTTAATTTTATCTCTTAGCGCTATTCAGTTAAATGAATGAAATTAGTTAAAAAAGTGCAGAGCTTTAGTTCATCCTTTGATTCTGCTGTGAGACGCTTGCTGTTAAACTGGAAAGCATAAGAATATTGAAGAGTTCGGGTCGTGATTGAGATTCATTCCAAACTACCGGCACAGGGTGTCACTATTTTCAGCGTGATGACAGCGATGGCACAGCGTCTGAATGCCTTAAATCTTTCTCAAGGTTTTCCCGACTTTGCTGCTCCTCCGGCACTACTTAAAGCTTTAAGCCAGGCCACTCTGGATGGTTTTAACCAGTATGCACCTGGTGATGGCTTAATTTCCTTGCGTGAACAATTGGCCCAGCAATTTTTAAAACGCGATCAATTGGTGATTGATCCGCTGACTGAAATCACCATTACGCCCGGAGCCACCCTGGCTATTTTTGTTGCCATTCAGGCTCTGATTCATGCCGGTGATGAAGTAATTATCTTTGATCCCTGCTACGACAGTTATGGACCGAGCGTGCAGCTGGTGGGCGGCAAAGCGGTTCATATTGCCTTAACTGCACCGGATTTTTCCGTGGACTGGAACCAGGTGAAAGATGCCATTAACGATAATACCCGGATGATCGTTGTGAATACCCCGCACAATCCAAGCGGTGCCATCTGGTCACGCCAGGACTGGTTAAATTTAATTGAATTGATTCGGGATAAAAATATTATAGTGCTGTCCGATGAAGTCTATGAACATCTGGTCTTTGATGGCCAAAAGCACTATTCGGCGCTGTCTTTTCCTGAATTGCGTGATCGCAGCATTGTGGTCGGTTCCTTTGGTAAAACCTTCCATGTCACTGGCTGGAAAACCGGTTATTGTGTGGCCTCACCAGAACTGATGAAAATATTTCGCCAGATTTACCAGTTTGTCAGCTTCTGCGGCGTGACGCCGGTACAAATGGCCCTGGCTACTTTTATGCAACAGCATCCTGAGCATATTGAAGGGCTTGCAGACTTTTATCAGGATAAGCGTGACCTGTTTAATTCCGGCCTGCGTAATTCACGCTTTCATTTTACTCCGTCACAGGGCACCTATTTTCAGAACCTAAATTATAGTGCTATCCGGCCCGAACTGGATGATGTCGAGATGTGTAAATTCCTGGCTGAACAGCACGGTATTGCCGCTATCCCAATATCAGTGTTTTATCAGCGCCCACCAGAAAATTTACGTTTAATCCGTTTCTGTTTTGCTAAGAAAGATGAAACGCTAGAACAGGCTACTGCCATTTTATCTGCGGTATAAACTTATTATTTTCCATAAAAACTCAGCCTCAGTTACTTAAAAGCTAAGGCTATTTTAGGCTAATTCAGCTAGGGTTAGCTTAAATCTGAAAATGATAAAAATATCTTTACAGGACGTTCAATGCCTCAACATCAATCACTGCTCACTCAACAGAAATTATGGAAAACCTTTTTAATTTTCCTGTTGCCGTTGATTGCGACCAATATTTTGCAAAATCTTTCAGGAACGATTAATACCGTTTTTGTTGGGCAAATGATGGGGGTAAATGCCATTGCAGCAGTGGCTGTGTTCTTCCCGATTTTGTTCTGTCTGATGGCTTTCGTGATTGGTCTCTCAGCAGGTGCAACCGTATTGGTTGGACAGGCGTGGGGGGCGAAAAATGTTGAAAAAGTCCGCTGTGTAGTCGGTTCAACCCTGTTTATGACTGTAATTGGCGGCAGTATCATTGCCCTGTTGGGGGTGCTTTTTGCTGAACATATCTTGCTTGCCTTAGGCACAGATCCTGACGTCATGCACCTATCCCTGCCTTATGTACAGTGGATGCTTGCTGGTAGTCCATTGCTGTTTATCTATATTATTTATACTTCCATTTTACGCGGTGTCGGTGACAGCACCACCCCGCTGATTGCATCCGGCATGACTATTCTGATTGGCGTATTCATTACCCCGGTACTGATTGCAGGATATTTTGGCTTTCCGAAAATGGGCATTGTCGCGCCTGCCATTGCCACCATTGTCGGTTACCTTGCGGTACTGATCTTTTTGGCTGTGTATCTTAATAAAAAAGATCATCCGCTTAAGCCGGACCGTCATCTGCTCAGTCATATTCGTCATCAACGCGAACTCAGTATAATCATTCTGCGACTCGGCATTCCAACCGGGGTTCAAATGGTGACGACTTCCGTTGCAGGCTTGGTCATTGTCGGCTTGGTGAATCGTTATGGTTCACATGCAACCGCAGCCTATGGTGCCGTCAATCAGGTGCTGAATTACATTCAATTTCCCGCCCTGTCTATTTCTATTGCCGCGTCGATTTTTGCCGCTCAAGCGATTGGGGCCGGAAAATCGGATTTACTCAACCGAGTTACGCGTACGGCGCTCCTTATGAATATCGTCATTACCGGTGGACTGGTGGCTTTGGCTTATCTGTTCTCAAAATATCTGATGGCACTGTTCATCACCGACCCGACGGTGGTTGTACTGGGACAGCAACTGTTATTTATTGTGTTGTGGTCAATTATCTTTTTTGGTGCGAGTGCCATTTTTGCTTCCATCATGCGTGCTAGTGGTACCGTAACTGTTCCCATGATCATCAATATTGCTGCCATTATTGGCATTGAAGTGCCGTGCGCCTATTTGTTCAGCCGATGGTGGGGCTTGCAAGGCATCTGGTATGCCTACGCTCTGGCCTTTGTCTGCCTATGTATTCTACAAGGACTGTATTATCAGTTTGTCTGGAAGAAAAAAACCGTAAAAGCTTTAATTTAGAAAATGTCAGTGGTTTAAAAGAAGTGATAAAAGTGCAGGCTGGCGTTGGATCAGCTTATCCCATATTCCTTATAAGGATTTAATTTTATCGTATTTTTCAAGCTTTTGATTCCTTGTTATAAATCTTTTGGAAATCAATGATGATAACAGGGCAAGATCATGGCTAAACGACAAATTAAACTGGGGGCTTTTATTCCTACCACCTCGCAACATGCCGCAGGTTGGCGTCATCCACAGTCGCGTCCACACGATCATTTAAGTCTTGATTACGCCATAGAACTGGCAAAAACCGCCGAGCAAGGCTTATTTGATGCCTACTTCCTGGCTGATGGCTTATCGGTGAACTGGAGTCATGGTGCGTCTAAAAGCAAGCAAAGTATTGGTTATAGCGACAAGGTGGTTGGCTTTGAACCGGTGACTTTATTTGCGGCCATTTCTGCCGTGACCAAAAATATCGGCTTTATTGCCACGGCCTCAACCACTTATGAAGAACCTTACCTTTTGGCACGTAAATTTGCCTCTTTAGACCATATCAGCAAAGGTCGTGCCGCATGGAACGTGGTCACTACCATTTCAGCTGATACAGCGCGTAACTTTGGTTTTAGTGCCCATCCGGATGCTAAAGTTCGTTATGAACGCGCCGATGAATTTATTGAGGTGACGCAAAAACTCTGGGATTCCTGGGAAGATGATGCTTTCCTTTATGATAAAGAAAGCGGTCAATTCTTTGATGCAACCAAGCATCATGAACCACTACATACAGGCAAATATTTTAATGTACAGGGTGCACTGAATGTGCCTCGTCCGCCGCAAGGTTATCCTGTGATTGTGCAAGCTGGCCAGTCGGAAGATGGGCGTGAACTGGCTGCAAAATATGCCGAAGTGATTTTCACTGCCCAGCAAGACCTAAGCGATGCCCAGGCTTTCTACCGTGATGTGAAAGCGCGTTTGGCTAAATATGGCCGTCAGGCTGATGACCTGAAAATCATGCCGGGTGTATCGGTTTTTGTCGCTAAAACCGAACAGGAAGCGCAAGAAAAATAT
>NZ_DJDC01000085.1:8828-38617 GCF_002430855.1 Acinetobacter sp. UBA5934
CAGGAAGCGCAAGAAAAATATCAATTATTAAATAGCTTGATTCATCCTGATGTCGGTCTAGGTTTATTGTCCGGTCTGGCGGGTCATATTGATCTTTCAAAATTTGATCTGGATGCACCATTTCCAAAACTGGAAGATGCCGACATCAACTTCTCTAGCCGTCAGCAAATGATGATTGAGATTGCCCAAAAGCATCATTTCACTATTCGCCAACTGTATGAATATATTGCCTCGGCACGCGGTCACTGGACATTGATTGGTACAGCTGAACAGGTGGTCGATCAGCTGCAAAACTGGTTTGAAAATGAAGCGGCGGATGGCTTCAATGTATTGCCACCTTCGACTCCGACGGGTTTGGATGACTTTGTTGAATTTATTGTGCCTGAATTACAACGTCGTGGCCTGTTCCGTACTGAATATGAAGGAAGCACTTTGCGGGAAAACTTAGGTTTAAAACGTCCAGAAAACCAGTATGTACTAGAACGACAACAAGCACAGGCATCTTAATTCAAGAACAATTTAAAATGCCCTTCGGGGCATTTTTTTTATGCCGTTTTAAAATGACATCGCTTTTAATCTTTCTAAAAAGACGATAACCACCAGATCTATGCTTTCTTGAGTCTTGCTCATTTTTTATATAAGTACTGCATTTTTTCTACTGTCTACTTTTAATCAAAGCTGCCCTTTTTTCTGCTGATTATTAAACATATAAAAATCATATCTATTTTATATTATTGTTTTAATTATATTTTTTAATTGGCATATATATTGAAATATGCACTGTTGAGAAAAATACCAATCATAGGATAGAACAATGTCTAAACGTCAAATTAAACTCGGTGCCTTTATTCCCGCGACCGCTCAACATGCTGCGGGCTGGCGTCATCCTGAATCTCGCCCTCAAGACCACTTGAATCTTGATTACATCATCGAACTCGCAAAAACCGCAGAAAAGGGTTTATTTGATGCTTACTTTTTAGCAGATGGCTTATCCGTTCGTTGGGGTTCGGCAATTGAAGGTGAATTGGGTCTAGGGGATAAAGGCGTCGGCTTTGAACCGGTGACCCTGTTTGCTGCGCTGTCTGCAGTGACCAAAAATCTGGGCTTTATTGCCACGGCATCAACCACCTATGAAGATCCCTACATTTTGGCACGTAAGTTTGCCTCACTGGATCATATTTCCAAAGGTCGTGCAGCATGGAATGTAGTGACCACCGCATCCCCCGATACCGCGCGTAACTTCGGCTTAGAACAACATCCTGATCCTAAAACACGTTATGAACGCGCGGATGAATTTATTGAAGTGACGCAAAAACTTTGGGATTCCTGGGAAGATGATGCTTTTATTTATAACAAGGAAAGTGGTCAATTTTTCCATGCCGATAAAATTCACGAGCCTCAACATAATGGCAAATATTTCAGTGTACAGGGCGCACTCAATGTTTCTCGTCCAGTCCAGGGTTATCCAGTGATTGTCCAAGCCGGTCAGTCTGAAGATGGTCGTGAACTGGCAGGTAAATATGCCGAAGTCATTTTCACCGCGCAACAGAACCTAACCGATGCACAAGAATTTTACCGCGATGTAAAAAGCCGTTTATTGAAATATGGCCGTCATCCGGACGATCTGAAAATCATGCCGGGCGTGTCTATTTTTGTCGCGAAAACTGAACAGGAAGCGCAAGAAAAATATGAATTATTGAACAACTTAATTCATCCAAAAGTCGGTTTAAGTTTACTGTCAGGTTTATCTGGCGGGATTAATTTAGAAAAATATGACCTGGATGCCCCTTTCCCGAAACTTGAAGATGCCGATATTAATTTCTCCAGCCGTCAGCAAATGATGATTGATATTGCACGTAAACACAATTTCAGCATTCGTCAGCTGTATGAATATATTGCATCAGCACGTGGTCACTGGACGCTGATTGGTACAGCTGAACAAGTGGTCGATCAGCTGCAAAACTGGTTTGAAAATGAAGCGGCGGATGGTTTTAATATCCTGCCACCGACCACCCCTGCCGGTCTGAATGACTTTGTTGAATTTATTGTGCCTGAACTGCAGCGTCGTGGCTTGTTCCGTACCGAATATGAAGGCAAAACTTTACGTGAAAACTTAGGTTTGAAGCGTCCAGAAAACCAGTATGTTTTGGCAAGTAAGCAAGTGAAAGCGTCTTAATTTAAAACCAGTTGAATATCCCTTCTTGGTGAGTAATGCTAGTGTCAATTAAGGAGTTTAGAAATAAACTTCTTAATTATGATCAGTGAACAACGGTATTTTCCATTTTAAATTAAATGCTTGTAAGCTATATGCTACTTTTGTTTCGGCAAAAGTAGCCAAAACCATTTGTCATCCACAAAACTCGTTCACTACCGCTCATTTTTTTAATTTATCGCAGAAACAATTATTTTCTAATCTGGTCCTGCCTCAGACAGTTGTGGATGACGTTTCCGCGTATCCCATATCATCATGAATTAAAATAATAGAAATCAGTCAATTTCTTATCTGCTCTCCATTATCTTTAGTGAGGGATTTTTTTATGTCGGGCTGTTTTAAGCAGACATAAAAAAAACCCACTTTACGCAGGCTTTTGGATAGCAAATACAACCCAATTACCAAGCAAATTGATAATCGGAAAACTTCGCTGGTTGTTTGTTATTGTGTAATTGGTCTTTTAAAGGATCGCTAAAATCGAGCAAAATATCATTTTTAATATTGTGCAAACGCACATCTTCACGTTTACGTGGATGCGCAACGGGCACATCCACAATGCGTTTAATTCGGCCCGGATGTGGCTGCATCACCACCACGCGATCACCTAGAAATACCGCTTCTTCAACATCATGGGTCACAATCACCATAGTAATTTTTTCTGCCTGCCAAATCCGCTGTAATTCGTCTTGCAGGTTCTGACGGGTTAAGGCATCCAGTGCGCCAAAAGGCTCATCCAGAAATAAAATTTCCGGACGGTTCACCAGACTGCGGGCAATCGCCACACGCTGGTTCATGCCGCCTGAAAGCTGCGATGGATAGGCATTGGCAAAACTGGTCAGATTAACCAGTTGCAGATGTTCATCAATCAGCTTGTCTTCTTCAGCCCGTGTCAGCTTACTTTGATGCAGTGCAATACGCACATTTTCACGCACGCTTAACCAGGGAAAAAGACGGTGGTCTTGAAACACGATCCCGCGTTGTAAACTAGTGCCAAAAATCTTTTTTCCATCCACCTGGATCTGGCCTTGATAGCTATTTTCCAGTCCAACCAATAAGCGTAATAGGGTGGATTTACCACAGCCACTGCTGCCGACAATACTGATAAATTCTCCCGGTTGGATGTCTAAATTAATATCGTCCAGTACGGTAAGCTCGTCATTATTTTGCGTTGGATAGGTTTTGCTCAGTTGCTGAACAGATATATGGCCAGTCTGTTGCTGTGTCATCTCTCAATTCTCCTGTAAAGCTTGAGGTTATGGCGAATTACAGCTTCGCCAAGGACACTTCCGTCGATTTGATCAATACCACCACTTCAGAACCCACTTTAAGATCGAGGTCTTTGACTGAACGGGTACTAATAATTGAAGTGAACAGACCTGCTTTGGTTTCCACATTGATCTCTGAAACAACGTCACCTTCTAATACTTCTTGAATAACGCCTTTAAATTGATTGCGTACGTTAACAGCTGTGATTGTCATTATAATTACTCTGTGTTTATGATTTACTTAATATAAAATATTTTTAGCTGATCATTTATCTCGATTTAATATTTAGTTATGCATGCTTTATTTATCTATTTAACAGATATATTTATCAAAAAGTATTTATGCAGCAAAACAGATAATTAAATATCGTTTTATTATTTATTTTTCGATATTAAATATTTCATGATGAGTTCAATTTTTATAATGAAGCAAATCATATGTCTATATTAACGCATCCTAGCGTCAGTCAGACGGTTCGCTACGAACGCGCCCGAGCGACCGTCTTTGAAGATCCTCTATCAAAGGCGTTACTGGAGCGCATTGAACAAATTGCGCCAAGCGATGCCAATGCCTTGATTATTGGCGAAACCGGTACGGGTAAGGAATTGGTGGCCAGACAAATTCACGCCTTGAGTCACCGTGCCAAAGGCCCTTTTATTGCGGTCAATTGCGGCGCCTTAACCGAATCTTTGGCAGAAAGCGAGTTATTCGGACACGAAAAAGGTGCCTTTACCGGTGCAATCAATCAGCGCATTGGCTGGTTTGAAGCGGCGCATAATGGCACATTGTTCTTAGATGAAATTGGTGATTTATCGCTACCGATGCAGGTAAAATTACTGCGGATTTTACAAGAACGCGAGATTGTCCGGGTCGGCTCGCTCAAGCCGATTCGGATTAATGTACGGATTATTGCCGCGACCAATGTTGACCTGGAAAAAGCAGTGCTGGAAGGTAAATTTCGTGAGGATTTATTTTACCGCTTATATGTGGCTTTACTGCGTATTCCAAGGCTTTCAGAGCGCCGAGATGATATTTCACCCCTGGCAAAGTTCTTTGTGGAGCGCTACCAAACCGACCCGCATGCCACCCCTTTACGCATCTCGCCTTTGGCACTTAAAAAGTTACATCAGCACCGCTGGCCCGGCAATATTCGTGAACTGGAAAATACCATTCACCATGCAGTTTTGGTCAGTCAAAATGGGGTGATTGAACCGGACGATATCCGCTTTTCCAACCTATTACATAGCCGTAGCAAAGGACAAAATCCAAGTACACAGCAAAACGATTTAGATATAACTGCATTGCCGGAAATTTTAGCCAATGCCGATGCGGAAAAATTATTGCAATCCACCTTTCAGCATTTATTTCAAGCTTCGCAGCAATTGCCGCAACTCAATATCAATGAGTTGATTGAAGAGCAATTTATTCGCAGTGCCTATACTTACTGCGAATACAATCAGGTGCATACCGCAAGGTTATTGGGTGTGACACGAAATGTGATTCGTACGCGTTTAATGAAATATGCATTATTATAATTGAATGTATTTTTTAAAAAAAATCAGACACTATATTAAAAAATACATAATTTATTTTAGAGTTTTATTTTAATTCAAACTAAAAAAATTAATATTTTATTTATTTTAAAACTCAAATATTTATTATTTTAGCAAATATAAAAAAGCAGTGAATTAACACTGCTTTTTTGCATTTTAATTCTGAGGTATTAATATTATTCAGATGGATTATGTTTCCAGGCAGTAAAGTATTTTTCCAGCCCAATCAAAATGTAGTTAAAAGATAAGCCCACTAAAGTAATCACCAGAATTCCGACAAACATTTGTGGAATTTCAAAACTAAATTGTGAATACATAATCAGATAACCCAGACCAGCTTTGGCGCCAAACATCTCCACCGCCACGAGCGCCAGGATCGAGATCGCTCCAGCCAAGCGGATGCCGACAAAAATGGTCGGGACAGAAGCGGGTAAAATCACTTTACGGAACAGTTGATACGGTTTTAAACCCATGGTGCGCGCCGATTTAATCAATAGTGGATCAACAGTTTGTACACCGGTAATGGTATTTAACAGAATCGGCCAGGTGCATGCGTAAACCAGCAAGCTGATTTTAGAAGCTTCACCAATCCCTAAAAATAAAATGAATAACGGCATTAATGCCAGCGCAGTGGTATTACGAAACAGTTCCAATAATGGGTTTAAGGTTTCTGCCACCAGCTTGTACCAACCGATCACCAGCCCCAGTGGAATGGCAATCGCTAAGGACAGAGCAAAACCAACAATCGAGCGTTGAATACTGGCGCTAAAATGCGTTCCCAGTTGTCCACTTTGGTACAGCTGCCAGGCTGTTTCCAACACGGTGGATAACGGCGGTAAAAATGCCGGGCTGACCACACCTGCTCGAGGTAAGGTTTCCCATAATAATAAAAACAGCACAATCGCAATGGTGCGTTTAAAAATGGTATTCAGCCACGTGAGTTGTAGTTGCGGTTTAGACGGGCTATAGGTGGGGCTATGCGGAATCGCCTGTTGAGTCGATGACATGATGAATATTCCTCTCATTTATTTATGCGTGAGCAAGCTGTTTATCTTTTTCGAGTGCTTGCGCCTTAATCACTTCTTCACTTAAAAGCGACCAGATTTGATGACGAATTTTGCCGTATTCGGCGGTGGAGCGAATGTCCTCATCTTTGGCTTTCAGGCTGGCGGGAATGTCGATGACTTCCTTGATGCGTCCCGGTCTAGAGGTCATAATCGCCACGCGCTGACTAAGGAAAATCGCTTCATCAATACTATGCGTGATGAACACAATGGTTTTTTTCGAGCTTTGCCAAATTTTAATCAGTTCTTCTTGCAGGGTTTCACGGGTTTGTGCATCCAGTGCGGCAAAAGGTTCATCCATGAGTAAAATTTCAGGTTCATAGGCGAGACTGCGTGCAATCGCGACACGCTGTTTCATGCCGCCTGACAGTTCATTCGGATAATGCTTTTCAAAACCTGACAGTCCAACCAATTGCAAATAATATTGGGCTTTTTCACGGCGAGTTTTTTTATCTACACCTTTGGCTTCCAAACCAAATTCAATATTTTCTAAAGCGGTCAGCCAGGGATACAGTGCATATTGCTGAAACACAATACCGCGATCCAAACCGGGCTGAGTAATTTGCTTGCCGCTAAGTAAAATCTGTCCCGAAGAAGGTTTGGTCAGTCCGGCAATCAGGTCAAGTAAAGTTGATTTACCGCAACCACTCGGTCCAACAATGGAAACAAATTCACCGTGTTGGATATCTAAAGTGACATTTTCAACCGCCACGAATTCAGATTTGTAATTTTTGCTATTGGGATGATTTTGTGCAGGAAAAACCTTACGCACATGATCTAAATTTAAGGCACTGGTCATTGTTGTATTCCTTTTTAATCTTAATTTTTTTGCGCTGCATAAGGATTAAATTCATTGCTGTACAGCGTGCTGACATTGAGCTGATGCGGTTTTAATTTCTGCTCTTGTACCAAAGCCTTGATCCAAGGCGCGAAGTCCTGATCTTTTTGTACCCCACCCACTGCATGTACACCGGTTCCGGTGTAATAGGGAATCAGGACTTTGGTTTCGTTGCGCTGACGTTTATCAATAATATTTTCCATACGTGCCACGATTTGTTCTTTTGGCGTGTTATGTAGCCACTCTTGTGCACGTGCGACACCGCTGACAAAGATTTTTGCAGCATCAGGATGTTGCTGAATGAAATCACGGCGCATCGCATAACTGCCCGCGGTAAATGGACCATATAGCTCAATATCTTTAAAGATCGGGCGTACGCCGCCAGTCTTTAACGCACGTTTTTCTAGAATCCCTGAGAATACGGCAATATCAATTTGACCATTTCGCAATGCTTGTTCGGTACTCACCGGCGGCAAGACAATCAGCTCCACCTCACGAATTTCTTTTTCAGTTAGGCCATGACGTAATAAGTAATCTTTCACGATAAATTCGTAATGTGCGCCAAAGGCATTCACCGCGACTTTTTTACCAATAAAATCGCGTGCGTTTCGAATCGGGCTATTTTCCAGCACATGGAAACCCACATTCATTTCCGTATCGCTACCATAAGAAGCCACAACCGGCACGACATCCAGTCCAGCTGCAATCACTTTGACCACGGCGCCATTAAAGGCGGAGGCAAAATCCACATCGCCTGAAACCAGAGTCAATAAGTCTTGTGGGCCACCCTGTACCGTACCCACGTAATCCAGTTTGATTTTTCCCAGATAACCCAAGTCTTGTGCCAACTCAGGCAAAGACACCAGACCAGGATAACTTTGGTAGCGTAAATGCGTGACTGCTGCGGCAGGATTTTTTTCCAGTTGTTGTCTGCTACAGCCTGCAATCAAACTGGTTGCGATCACTGCACCGAGCAGCGCTTTTTGCCAAAATTCAGGAAGTATTTTCATTGTTATTTCTCCTAGCTACACTGCTGCCAGCGCAATACTTTTCGTTCTATCCGCGCAAGGATGCTGTTTAAAATCACCCCGACCATGCCAATGCTCAGCATGCCTAAAATAATCAGCGACACATTAAATTGCTCACGACCACGGATGACTAAATTCCCCAGTCCAACGCCATAATTGGCCAGTAAAAATTCTGAACCCACGGTTGCCAGCCAGGCGAAAATCAAGCCCAGTTGCAGACCGACAAAAATCTGTGGACTAGCTGCCGGTAAAATCAGCTTGCGGTAGGTATACAGTTTGGGAAATTGATAGACTCTTGCGACTTCACTGTATTTCGCACTGATGCTGCTCACCCCTTCAAGGCTGTGCAGGGCCACAGGATAAAATACCGAAAGACTAATAAATAATATTTTGGCACCGTTGCCATAACCTAAAAAGGTTGAAATTAACGGTAACCAGGCAAACAGCGAGACCTGACGCAATACGTTAAAGCCCGGTGCAAATAGCCAGTTGATCCAGCGCGTAGTCCCTAAAGCTACGCCAAAGGCAACACCGAGCGTTGCGCCAATGGCATAGCCGACAAAATTGCGGCTTAAACTTGCCACAAAACCTTGCCAGAATTCAGGTTGGCTAAAGCTCTGAATTGCACCGCTTAACACGGTCAATGGCGATGGAATCAGTTTCGGATCGAGCCACTGTAAAGCTGAAGCGACTGCCCAGAGTGCAATAAATGCGAGGGGTAAAATCAAGGCTTGCAGCACTCTGATACTTTTTTCCAGACGTGGATTTCTCCAGGTTACTGATTTTTCAAAACTAAGTTCTGACATGATTAGCCTCCCACGCGTGTTGCGTAAAAACGAGCAAGGCGTTCAAAGGCAGCCAACACGCTGTCCAAAACAAAGCCCGTGATGCCAATTAAAATGATGCCCATGAAAATAATATCCATCTGCATCAATTGACGTCCCCACACCATCAGGAAGCCGATGCCTTCACTGCTTGCCAGCAGCTCGACAAACACCAAAGCCAACCACGCTTGCATTACGCCTTGACGTAAACCGCTGATAATCGCAGGCAGGCTTGCCGGTAAAATCACTTTAGAAAAGGTTTGAAGTTTGGAAAATTTATAAACCTGCGCCACTTCTAGTAAACGGCTTGGTACTTGTTGGATCCCTTTAAATGTCGCAATCAAGACTGGAGAAATGACTGCAAGTGAGATCGCTACAATCTTTAAGGCTTCATCAATGCCCAAGAAAATCATCAGCAATGGAATCCAGCCAATGATCGGGAATTGGGTCAGTAAATTGATACTCGGCAAGACAAAACGCTGTGCGCGTTGAGACAAAGCAAACCAGATTCCCAAACTTAAGCCTACGCTCACCCCTAAAGCCACGCTCCAGAAAATACGTTTGGCACTAGTGGCAAAGTGAAATTGCAAATCACCCGACTGCCACAGTTCAACGCTGGTGCTCAACACCAATTGCGGTGCAGGCAAAATCTGTTCCGGCAACCACTGCTGCACGGTTGCCACATACCAGACAGCCAATAACAACACCGGTAGCAGCAGACCACAAGCCAATTGCAAGGTTACTTTCAGGTATTTCTTAAAAAATTCAAATGCACTTCGGTAACTTTGCCACTGTACCGAATGTGTGCTTACATTCGTAAGGCTCATGATTGTTGTCCTTCTGCGAGTTGTTGTGAATCATCAGGTTTTAAAAATGAGATAAATGCCTGATCACGAGAGATCAATAAAATCAGTCCGATAAACGCCAGACCAATCGGGAAAAATAGATTTTGCAAGCCGATACTGGCGCCAAATGCTGCGCCTAAAAAGCCACCAAACAAGCCACCAGCCGGACCGACTAAAGCCAAAATCGGCGAAATTTTTGTCATTGCGGTTTGCTCACCGACTTTGGCAAAAGACATTAAATTGGCAATGTGCAACATGCCCAAACCGAGTCCCAGCATCAGTGATGCCGGCCACATCCAGAATGTGATCGGCGTGATGGCCAAAATCAGTAAGGCACTGCTGATCAGACTCAACCCGATCCAGTAAAATTTCGAATAGCCAATCAGTTCAGCCAAGCCACCCAGTGTGAAAAGTGAGCCGACAAACACAATGCCTTGGGTGGTAAGCAACATCACTGCGACCGATTCCGACATGGAGAAACTTTGAATCGCGATCACTACAATAAAAAATCCAAAATAGTTATTTGCGATACTGCTTAAAAACTCTAAAGCACAGACCACACGTAAAGCTGCATGGGTTTTCAGTAAGGCCAGTGGAGCCAGCACATCACGCCATTGAAAGCGTGGTGCATTGGCCGCAGTTTGATGAATCTGCTGAAAGCAAAAAGGGGCAAAAAATAGTGTGGCCAGGAACATCACAGCGACACAGTAAAAACTGCCGCCATAACCAAAATACTGAATCAGCAATACCGTTAAAGCCGGCGCAATCAGGAAAAAACCCATCATGTGCGAACCACGGAACCAGCCTGCTTTGGCTGGCCCAAGGCGTTTTAGATTGCTCAGGAAAACCGTATTAATCGAGACAAAGCGCATCGGTAAAACAAAGCTCACCAAGGCTGTCAGCGCCAGTAGATACCAGGCACTTTCCTGCAGTGGCGTGAGTGCATATAAAGCTGCACCCATCACACTGCCAAGACTAAAAACTTTCAGTGAACCGAGACGCTGCACCAAAACCCCAATCGGCAGCGCCATAAACAAGATGCCGATGCTTTGCGCTGCCGCAATCAGTCCCAACTGAAGCTCAGTCGCCTCAAGTTGCACGGCGTACAATGAAATCAGAATACGGGCAACGCCCACCCCTAACCCGGCAATAATCGTCAGCAGTACAAAACTACTCATGAACTTTGCGGTTAACGGTGTAGTGACCACATTGCTTTCAATTGGATTCATAACCACGTTCCTGAATTATTTTGGCTGGCCATTGGCATTAAATGCACGCCAATAGTTCTGCAAATTCAGTTCTTTTAAAGCATTATTTAAATACTTCGGTTCATACCAGGTTTTGGTATCCACATCGCGGCGGATGAGTTTTGCGTCTTTAGCAATTTTTAATGCGCTGTCGATTTGCGAACGATGGAATTCATCCAGTAAGGGGCTGTTACGGTCTTTGAGGTTCCAGCCATCCCAGGTTTTTTGGTAATCGACCAATGGAATACCACTTTGTGACCAGAGCTTATATTGGGTGACTCGGTTGGCTTCTTCTGAACTCCACTGTGCTTGTTTAATAAATGTCGTAACAACACGTTGTGTGATTTCTGGATATTGTTTTTCAAAACTTTCAGTCACCCAAAAATGCGCCACGGCTGCAACTTTTGGATCCTTAATTTCAATGAGGGTTTTTGCGACTCCACGTGAAACCAAACTAAATGGTGAAGTAATCGTGGCATCAATATCACCTGTTGCTAGAGATGTACGCGCAGAATAACTATCTTGCGAAATCACGCGTAGATCACGTTCGGTAAAACCATATTTTGCCAATACACGGTTAAATACGATTTGACCATTGGTGCCTTTAAAGATGGAGAATTTTTTGCCTTTTAAATCAGCAAAAGATTTTGCACTAGAACCGGCTGGTACGGCCACATACACGGGACCAAAATGTCCAGTAGAGAACAATATTTTAGTTTTCAGTCCTGTAGAGCGCCCAACTAATGATGGTAAGTCCCCATGTAAAGCAAAGTCGACTTTGCCATTGGCTAAGGCTTCATTGGTGGCAGGGCCTGCACCCGGGAAGAATAACCACTTCACAGCAATGCCATCTTTCTTAAATTCCTGTTCCAATACACCACGTAAATGGGCTGAAGCAGCAAAGCTCCCACCCACTTTAGGTTTACCCCCCTCACCTGCACTTGACATAGAAATACGAATTTCTTTCAGGTTGGCTGCATGCAGCTGCAAACTAAGTCCCAATGCCGATAAGGCCAAGAATGTTGTGGCAATTTTTTTAGAGAAAAACTTCATATTTAACAGTCCTGTATAAATTAAATAATTAAATTAAAAGGTATATTGGAATTGCGCTTGCAGTTCATTGGTATCTTTTTGGGCGGCAGCTTCTATGTCATAGAGGTAATGATTGAGCTGTAACTGGAATTTGGTGGTCTGGGCAAAAAACAGGTTTAGGCCAAGTGAGTGAATGTCATATTCACCGATGCGGCCACTGGCAGTATCCAAGTAATCTTGCTGATTTTTATTCGGGTTATAGCTGTCGTAACGGTAGTAACCCTGGATCGATTTCGGCCAGAAATCGTCAAATTTGGCATTGGATTTAATACTGTTATAGAACTGGTCGCCCAAGGTATAAAACACGGTAAAGGTATGCCCTTCTGCTTTGGCTTCTTTTATTGAAGGTACAGTCGTGTCGATGTAATCGGTCTTGCCTTGCAGATATTCATAGGTCACACCAAAGGGTGCATGGTTGTAATAGATATCGAAACCTAAACGGTCTTTCTTGGCTTTATTGTCAGTAATACCTGAACCAGATAGTTTTGCTTCGCCTTTAATATAAGACGCACCGACTTTAAATTCACGTAACCAGCTGGCATAGTCGACCGGCAACGTGAATGCCACACGGCCGATATAGTCTTTACCATTATTGTCATCAGTTTTGTTGCTGCCATTGCCGTTAGTCACCCCAATCGCATATTCAAATAACGGTGCGCGATAGTTCGCGCCATAGTCCACAAAGGGCTTGGCATCGCCGCGCACAATTAAGCCATTTTGACGGGTAAACAAACCTAGGTAGGTGGGTGCAGTGGCAGTACTAATGGTGGGGCGCAAATCTTCAGGTGATTGCACATCCAGACCGAATGGCAAAAGCTGCTGACCTAGGGTGAGATTCAACTTGGAAATTTCTGCACCGCCATTGGTGGAAAATACGTGATAGCGTAAGTAGGCATCGAGCAAGTTAAAGTTACTGTTATTGCTGCCATCATTACGTTTTGAATAACCAAAAGAAGCCTGATAATCGAGGTTTTTGCCTTCGTTATAATCTTTAAATAAATTACCGCGCACACCAAGCAATGCTGTTCCGATATCAAAGGTCGATTTCGGGGTATTCGGTGCGGTGGTATTGTCCTGAACATTGGCACGCAGTTGCACCGTACCGAATAAAGTCGTATCACGTGTCGACTTGACCGTTTGGCGTTCATACTGACGCGACTGGTCATATTTATAGTTTTCTAAATCGGTACGTAAACCTTCAATATCATCCGATGTTGCTGGCGTTGGGCCAGCAGTCAGTTCAGATCCCTCAGCACCTTCAGTACTTTCATTTGTTATACTTTCATTCACGGGTGCAACAGCAGCATTGGCTTTGGGTTGTACTTCAACAGCATGTAAGCGTTGTTGCAGGCTTTCAATCTGCTGTTTCAAGCTGCTCAGCTGCTGTTGTAAATCAGCGTCACTGGCAAAAGTTAATGGACTGCTTGCAGATAAAATCAATGCTACTGCAAGGTTTAACGACGTTCTTTTCATACTCTCATTTCACTTCTTTTTTGTGCCTCAAAGCGCAAAGCTGCCCCAACCCCAAGCTAAGACCTGAGGGTAAATGTAGTGCGTGGGAAATACGGGTTATGCGGCCTGTTTTTTCTTCAGTTTTTGTTCCACTTGCGTGCCTTTAAAGAAATCGGGATTGTTTGCGGTATAAAAACGGTAAGGGTTATCAAATACCAAGGCTTTAAAATCCTGCTCAGTAATTGCCCCCTCTTTGACCAGATCCCAAGTTTCAGCCAAAGGCTCCGTCAGTTCGGGTACATCCCAATGACCTGAATCTGATGAAAATAAAGCATTTACTTTTTGATTAAACGGCGTTGCCTGTGGATGTAATGCACCGACAATGGTGCGGTCATCGGCTTCGTTGCCGAAATAGAAATTCGGTACCCAACGATCAAAAATATCTTGTTTGTTTTGGACCTTAGTCAAAGCAAAATCATTAATATCTTCAGCTTTCTGTTCACGGAAACGGAATGCTGAGGCCACTCCAAATACACTTTCAATGATTTGATCGTCACTATATTCACGGCCTTTAAACAGTTCCTGTCCGTGCTGACGATACAAGTCAATAATCAACTGACGGTCGATATTGGCCGGGTTATATTGCTGCACATGCGCATTGCCACGCTTTTCAAAACGATCCACCAGATGGGTCAATACATTTGCACCCCAGGCTGCACCCGCCTCCAATAGCGCAATGCGCAATTGTGGGAAACGTTCGGTCACACCACCAAAAAATAGCGCTTTGGCCAAAGCTTCAGAGGCGTCGGCAAAGTGGTTAATATGGTTGAACATATAATTCGATGGTGAATTACGTGCCACCCAGCTTTGACTGCCTGAATGGGTGGATAGGTTGATTCCCAGTTCAATACTCTTCTGCCAAAACGGGTCATAGTCGTGTGCACTATCAATTCCAAAGAAATCCAGCCAATAGGCATAGCGACGCAGCTCTTGATCATTTGGATATTTGTCGGCAATTGCTTTCACTGGTCGACGGATTGCACCCGGAATCAGGGCGGTTTTTAAGCCCAGAGTATTGACCGCATATTCCAGCTCTTCAATGCCTTCTTCAGGGCTATGTAAGGGAATTGCAGCAACCGGGGTTAAACGGTCGGCATAAGGACGATAAATATCGGCATGATAATGGTTGACCGCACGAGTTAAAGTACGGCGTAAATCATCATTGCTTGAATTAATCGGGAATAACGAAATATTTGGATAAAGCACTGCATAATCAGTTCCCAACTCTTCCAGACGTTCATTGAGCAATGACGGTAAAGATACTGTAGCCAGGTCATATGAGTTCTGGGCTGGCAGCGCCCAGAAAGGCGGACGGAATAAACGTTTATCCTGGCGTTCTTGCGGTGTGGCTTTATACCACTCTGCAGCCAGGACATTTAAACCATTGCTGTTTAAATGTTCACGGAACAGATCCACCACTTTTGAACCGCCGTACTGGGCAATATAGTCTTCCAGCAATGGACTGAATTCATTGGTATGAATATCGGTATCAATCACCGGATAATCCAGCTGCGCTTTGACTTCCGCTGAACGGGAATGTCGGGCTTTTAAATCGTGTAAACGGGTCATGGCTATGCCTCTAATTTTCATTGTTCTGTAGCTCTTATTTGGCAACAACCATGCCAACAATTTAAATTATTGTTTTATATAAATTTATTAATTTTATTCCTACTTACTATGTTGGTTTTAACGCGATATCCGTGTTGATCTTTCAACACTTGCTTATTTAAATTCAGCTGGTTTTTTTATTTTTATTTCTTATTTTTGGATATAGCTCTGCTTTTTTAAATGTCTGTTCCCCTTTCAATTTAGGCACTGAAACTTAAGTAAAAATCATTTTTTAGATCTCACAATATTCCAATTTTTAAGCATAAAAAAACCCGCAATTTGCGGGCTTTTTAAAGGGATAATTTTCAGCAAATTATTTGCCTTTATTGCTTAATTTGGTCGCGAATGCGGTAATACGCTGATAACCGGTCGGCAAAATACGCTGGATTAAATCCAGGGTTTTGGCATCATTACCGATGAGTAAACGGCGCTTGTCTTTTTGTACCGCTTCAATGATTTGACGGGCAGCTTCTTCAGGTGGGCAACGTAATAATTTATTAAAAGATTTAGCGGATTTTTCCGGATGCATGCCTAGGGTTCGAATGCTGTCATTCATTTTTGCCGCATTGGCAATATTGGTACGAATACCGCCCGGGTGTACACAGAGTGCACTCACGCCACCATTTTCCATGTCCAGTTCCTGACGTAAGGATTCAGTAAAACCACGTACCGCAAATTTGGTCGCGTTATAAGCAGACTGGGTCGGCTGTGCGGTTAAACCAAACAGGCTGGAAATATTGATAATATGCCCTTCACCCGATTTCTTGATTAAAGGCAAAAACTCTTTGGTGCCATAGACCACGCCCCAAAAATTAATATTCACAATCCATTCCAGTTCTTCGTAAGAAGCGCCTTCTACGGTTGAACCCAATGCCACACCGGCATTGTTAAAAATCATGTTGACTGAGCCATGATCCTTCACGGTTTCAGCAGCCCAGTCGCGTACCTCTTCAAGTTTGGCCACATTGACTTTTTTCGTCGTTACACGGACGTGACTGTCTTTGACCAGTTCAACCGTGTTTGCCAAACCCTGTTCATTCACATCACTTAAGGATAAATGACAGCCCTGTTTCGCTAAAAGTACCGCCAATTGCTGACCAATACCCGAGCCCGCGCCGGTAATTGCTGCGACCTTATTTTTAAAATTTTTCATGACCCATCCTTATTCAGTTTTCTGCCTCATTCGCCTAAACATCTCGATTGTTTTTCTGCTGCGTTGAGGTGCAGTTCATTCATCCAATATAATTTTGACAATAATCATTGTCAATATAATATATGACCAATGCTAAAATCAAAGACCATTCATCTATTTACAGCATAGGTCTACAGACAAATTCTTGTTAACATAGCTCAAAATCTCGATTTCATTTGGCACATCACCTTTATGACTGAACCACAGCAAAATCTTGAACAACAACAAAATAAGCCGTTAAAAAGCAAAGAACGTCAATTTAAAGGCCTGTCTTTAACTGAACGTAAACAGGCACGTCGGGAAAAGCTGATTGAAGCCGGGATAGAAGCGTATGGCTCACAGGGTTTTTTTGCAGTGACGGTGAAAGACATTTGTAATGAAGCCAAACTTACTGAACGTTATTTCTATGAATCTTTTAAGAAAAGTGATGAACTGTTTCAAACCATCTTCTTAAAATTGATTGATCAATTGCAGCATAATGTCATGCAGGCGATCATGCAGGCCTCGACTGATCCGCGGAAAATGATCGAAGCCGGTTTAACTGCTCTGCTCACTACCTTAAAAGATAATCCGGGTATGGCCCGCATTATTTATATCGATGCCATGCTGGTTCAAGAGCTGCATAATCAGGCCACCATTCATGAAACCATGTTGCGTTTTGACCGCATGATTCATGCCTTTGTCATGTTAATGATGCCGCATATTGACCGTTCTGAACGGGAAATTTCACTCGTCGCAACCGGACTGAATGGTTATGTTACGCAAATTGCCATTCGCTGGGTGGTCAGTGGCTTTAAGCAATCGATGCAAGAGGTTTTGTCATCTTGCAGTATTGTTTTTCTGTCTTTGCTGGATACTTTTTCAGAAAAAGAAAAAATATTGAAAAAAGAAAGCTCTTCCTGATTTAAAGCTTAAAACCTATACAATGCGTTGAATTCATTAAATTTAGATCACTGATTTTTCTAAAATTGTTTATATTGCAGTATAAAAATTGTCACAATTTTTTGCGAAATTCGCCAGAGCAACCTCTTTTGCAATGATACTGTCATAATTAATCTTTGTAATAAGCCTGTCATAAATAAAAAACGGTTCACCGTTAACATCAAATAGGATATTGCGTTGTGAAAGATGACTATATATTAATCGTCGATGACGAACTTCCCATTCGAGAGATGATCCATACATCTTTAGACATGGCAGGCTTTCAATGCTTACAGGCCGAAGATGCAAAACAGGCTCACCAGATGATTGTGGATCAACGTCCTGCGCTTATTTTATTGGATTGGATGTTACCGGGTGGCGTTAGTGGGGTCGATTTGTGCCGCCGCTTGAAACGCGATGAAACCCTGTCTGAAATTCCAGTTATTATGTTGACGGCTCGCGGTGAGGAAGATCATAAAGTTCAAGGTCTGGATGCCGGTGCTGACGACTACATGACCAAGCCTTTTTCTACCCGGGAACTGGTTTCACGTATTAAGGCGGTGCTTCGCCGTGCCAATGCCTTGAGTGGCGAAAAAACCATTGATGCTAATGGTCTGATACTGGATCCGGTTAGTCAGCGCGTCAGTCATGGTCAAAATATTTTAGAAATGGGACCGACTGAATACCGTTTGCTGGCATTCTTCATGACCCATCCGGAACGGGCCTATACCCGCGCTCAATTGCTGGATCAGGTTTGGGGTGGTAACGTATATATTGAAGACCGTACCATTGACGTACATATTCGCCGGTTGCGCAAAGTGCTAGAGCCTTTTGGCGCAGACCGCTATGTACAAACCGTTCGTGGCACAGGTTATCGTTTTTCTACTCGCGCAGATGTCGCATTAGGTTAGTCGTTTTCTAGGTAAACCGTGTTTTATGTATGAACCCTACCCCATCCCTGAACTTGCACGAGAACATAAACGATTCCGTTACAGCAGTTTATGGACTTTTGCCAAACAAGATTTACGTCTGCTGGCCTTTTTACTGCTCATTGCAGGTTTAATTGGCCTAGGGATTGGGTATTTCTGGGTTTTTATCCTCATTGCCTTCGCAACATTTTTTATTCTGCAATTACGTTCACTGTATTTGGTCAATGAATGGATTTCCAATCGTCCTTATGATGTTCCGCCCAATCTGGATGGCATCTGGGGCGCATTGCTGTTCAACGTCTACCGTTCCCAGCGTCAGGAACGTATTGTACAGGCGGAAATGGTCGGCCTGATTGATCGCGCGCAATCGTCACTGGTAGCGCTGGCTGAAGCAGTGGTGCTGATTGATGAACTGCATCAGATTGAATGGTGGAATCCGGCTGCAGAAAAATTACTCGGTATTCAACCGCTAGACCGTGGTCGCAATATTTTAACCCTGCTTCGTCAGCCGAATTTTATTGAATATTTTAACAATATTGACCAAGCACCCGATGGTCTGAAAATGAAATCTTCCGCCTTTGAAGACCATTATGTACAAGTCAAAATGACCCGTTTTGGGGGCGAAAGCCGGCTGCTGGTGGCTTATAACGTGACCCGGATGCATAACCTGGAACAAATGCGTAAGGACTTTGTCGACAACATTTCCCATGAATTACGCACACCGCTTACAGTCCTCAGTGGTTATATTGAAACCTTTACCGATCAGGAAGATTTGAATCCGCGCTGGAAACGTGCCTTTGATCAGATGCAGGCGCAAACCAAACGCATGAATGCCCTGGTCAATGATTTATTGCTGTTGTCACGTCTGGAAAATGACAAAAAAATTGCTAAAAATCAGATTATTGAAATGCCAAGCCTGATGAACCAGCTGTTTGATGATGCACAGGCATATAACGTGGACTATCACCATACCCTGAATCTGGATATCGACAGTCATTGCGACCTGATTGGTTCAGACATGGAACTGGCCAGTGCCTTTAGCAACCTGATTACCAATGCCATTAAATACACCCCTAAGGGTGGCACCATCACCATGGGTTGGCATGATGATGGTGAACACGGCATCTTTACCGTTGAAGATACCGGGATCGGGATTGACCCCAAACATTTGCCGCGCTTAACCGAACGCTTCTATCGGGTAGATAGCGCGCGCAGCCGTCAAACCGGGGGAACCGGCTTAGGTCTGGCGATTGTTAAACATGTGTTGATGCAGCACGGCGCGCATTTGGAAATTGAATCCAAAGAAAATGAAGGCTCGACCTTTAAAGTGATTTTCCCGAAAGAACGCCTGTACAAACCAAACTAAACACTCCCCGGTTCAGCCTCATTTTACCCATCTACCTGGCTGGATTAAGCCAGGTTTTGTTCCTTAAACTTGGCGCGCTGAAAGGCAGGACGTTCTTCAAGGCGCTTGAGATACTTGGCGATATTCGGATATGAACCCGAGGTTCTGGACTGAATGGCATCGAGCGGAAACCACATCTGAATATCAGCAAAAGAAAATGACCCGGCAAAATACTCATGTTTGGATAAGTAATCTTCCAGGTAAGCAATATGGTCTTTTAAGCGCGGATGAATAAATCCTGCCTTCACCCCGGCCGTAATTTTGTGTGCGACCGGCTTAATCAGCCAAGGCACATTTTTGGGCACATTGCTCATCACCAGTTGCATCACCAATAAAGGCATTAATGAACCTTCGGCATAGTGCATCCAGTAGCGGTATTGTTGCTGATCTTTTTTGGCCTTCGGTTTAAATTTCTGCGCTGTATCATAGCTTTCTTGCAGATGTTGCAAAATCACCGCCGATTCAACAATAGTCTGCTCTTCATCGGTCAAGATGGGTGCTTTAGCCAAAGGATGAACCAGTTTTAATTCAGGCGGTGCAGCCATTGTAGGCAGACGTTTATAAAATTTGACTTGGTAATCTTGAGCCAGCTCTTCTAAAGCCCATAAAATTCTAAAAGAACGCGATTGATCTAAATGGTGCAGTGTAATCATTATCTGTTGATTCCTATTTTTATATTTTGCTTATGACCGGTTATGTTAAAAAAATGACATTCCTTTGCTCATAATGTCAGCTGTATCGGGTCACGTATTTAAAGCAGCACCGTGTTAATTTCCAGACTGCGTAACAGTGTCTTGGTCACTGGTGTTTTACTGCTGATGTCTAAAACTTTTTGCTGTAGCTCATCCGATAAGGGCTGAGCAAAAGACAAGCGACGTTCAATCCATTCTTTGCCTTCCTTATTAGCATTAAAATCGGCTTCTACTGAAAACTGACCAAGCTCGATGCCTTTATGACGGGCATACATACGCAAGGTAATCATGGTACAAGAAATCAGGCCTGAACAAATAAAATCATAAGGTGCAGGACCTTGATCCTGCCCGCCAAAGGATTCGGGTTTGTCAGTAATAAACTGGTGTTTTCCACTTTTCACTTCGCCTGACCAAGGTTCAGCCAGGCTCTGTACTTCTGCATTTGCAATAATTGCCATATTCACAAAATCCTGAATTTTATCGTTATTTTGAAGCACGCATTTTATCGGGGAATGCCGGTGCTTCCAGACGGGGGCCAGGATAGTCAGGAATGGTACCAAAACGCTGGTCCTGATTAATCCAGTGGTCACGGGCTTGGCAAAGTTCTTCCTGAGTCCGCCCGACAAAGTTCCACCACAGTAATATCGGTGACTCGAAGGGCTCCCCACCCAACAATAAAACGCGGCTGCCTTTATGCAAGCGGATGTCAATTTCAGTCATGCCTGGCTCCAGCACCACCATGTTGTCTTCCGTCAGTTCATGTCCATTGACTTCGGCAGCACCCTCGAGTGCCATAAAACCATATTCAAATTTTGGATTCAATTGAATTCGGGTGGTCGTAGATTCCAGTGCAGTTAAATCCACACCCAGCAATTCACTATGCACCGCAACCGGTGACTGGGTCTGTAAGAACTCACCCACCAATACGGTAAATTCAACCTGATCTTTTTCCACTACAGGAAGTTCCGGATAATGGTCGAAACGCGGCGCCATATTGATCTTGTCATCCGGCAAAGCAATCCAGAGCTGGGCAGCATGCATATGGGTTTCATTTTCCGGTGCCACCTCAGTATGCGAAATCCCATAACCTGCGGTCATTAAATTGACCTGTTTGGGACGAATCAACTGTTTTGTGCCCAGACTGTCGGTATGCATCATGGTGCCTTCAATCATCCAGGTAAAAGTCTGCAAACCAATATGCGGATGCGGACCGACATCCAGACCATCGCCCTGAGGAAAAACCACTGGACCGGCATGATCCAGAAAGCACCACGCGCCAATTAAACGCTTATGCCGACTGGGCAAAGCACGCTTGATCACGGTACCCTGTCCAATTTCCGCACTACGCAAAGGGAATTCCTGAATAAACTGATTTACGTATTTTTCACAATCGTCCGAATTGGAAAGCTCTGTATAGCTGCTATTGGTCATATGACTATCCTGCATTTCATGAACGCATCTGTTCTTGTAGATCCTATCTATTGTTATCAATCATATAGACTCTTCATGCTCCAGCCTATAGTTAAGTTAATACGCTGAATATAGGGTATAGGACAATGTTATTTTTGAAATTTTCCCTCATAAAACAAGGTCTAGAGGCTGTAAGTCTTTGACTATTTATAACCTATTCATATGAATTTTATAGAAAAAAAATCTTTTGTCACAATTATGCCAGCTACTTGCTGGGTATCCTGTATACAGATATTTTTCCTCAGCATAATATTTGTCCCTGACCAATCTTGCTATAGAAGAGGATAATCATGTCCCAAGGACAGCAGGAAAATTTTCATTACTCCGAAGATCAAGAACATACCCATATTGGGAACAATGAAGATAAATATTCAGATGTCGGAACTGCCATTTTACCCAAGCGGCTGTGTACGCTCGACAATAAAAAACAGATAGAGCGACAACTAGAAGATCCTACCACCCGTATTCCGGAGCAATTTCAACAATACTATCTGGACTATCAAAATACCCATCAACGCCAATTTTTAAAATGCGTCAATTTTATTGGGCAACTGACTTTTTTAAGCTATTTTTTCGTCGATCTGATTTTATTACCCGACATTGGCATGCTTTCCGGTATTGCACGGCTAATTTTTGTGGTCTTTACCCTATTGATTAACTGGCTAGCTTTCCGCTACTGCAAGAATATTAAGATTCTGGATAGCCTGCTGCCGATCTATGTTGCAGCGGCAGCCGCAATCTGGCTTGAGCTGTTGTATTTGTCGCAAAGTCCCCTGGTGGACACTTATCTATACGCCAGTATCATTTTTATTTTATTGGGTAATTTATGCGTACAGGTGGTTTTTCGCAATTCACTTTTTACTTCTTTGCTAATTAGCGTGGTGATTTTTAACGGCGTACTCAGATTAGCCAGTTTTCAGGAACTGATCTTATTTTCACTCATTTACACACCGGTCTTATTACTCAGTATGTATATCAGCTGGAATAACACTATAAATTCAAAACGCAATTTTTTGCGGGTTTTACTGAATGACTGGAATTATTACACTTTAAGCAAACTAGCACATACCGATGAATTGACCCAGCTCAATAACCGTCGGCAATTTATGCAGCTTGCCGAACATAGTATCCAGCAATGGTCAAAATATAATTTGACCTGCTTATTGATGTTTGACATCGACTTTTTTAAGAATATTAATGATACCTATGGACATGATGTCGGTGATGAAGTGCTGCGGGTACTGGCTGATATTGCCCGTCGGGAGATGCGCTATACCGATGTATTGGCCCGTTTTGGTGGCGAGGAATTTATTGCTTTACTGCCGAATACCACCTTAGAAGATGCAATTAGCATTGCCAACCGTTTGTGCCGAAAAATTGAAAAACATCAAATTTGTATTAAAGATAAGTTCTTCTTTAATTTCAGTGTATCGATTGGCGTATCTCAACTGCAACCCAATCAAAATGATTTAAACCTGCTGATTAAAAATGCCGATATTGCACTTTATGAAGCCAAGAAAAATGGACGCAATCAGGTAGCAATTTATACGCATCAATAATTAAAAATGATCTTCATCGAAACGGTCTTGGTCGATTTTATAAATATGAAAACTACGCTCCACTTGAATGCCCAAGCCAAATTCAATTATTCAAAATGTTTATTTCTATACTTTAAAAAATTAATTTATAAAAATAAAAAAGGACACCGAAGTGTCCTTTTTAAAATAATTTCCTACACTGTTACGCGCATCTTGCACAAAATTCAAAGCAATGCTTTGAATTTTGCTCATGGCGTAATTTAGGCAGGAAGCCGTGCTTCCTGAAACCCTGAGAGGTGAAATAACAAAGCACTGCTTTGTCACCTCGCAAGACTTTCAGCTATGCTGAAAGTTACTCCCATTCAATCGTCGCTGGTGGCTTAGATGACACGTCATAAACCACACGTGAAACATCTTTAATTTCGTTCATGATACGAGTCGAAATCTTGTCTACCAATTCATATGGAAGATGCGCAAAACGTGCTGTCATGAAGTCAACGGTTTCAACTGCACGAAGAGCAATCACCCATGCATAACGACGGCCATCGCCCACTACACCCACAGATTTAACTGGCTGGAATACAGCGAAGGCTTGAGCAGTTTTGTCATACCAACCGCTGGCACGAAGTTCCTGCATGAAAATGTCATCAGCTAAACGAAGGATGTCAGCATATTCTTTTTTCACTTCACCCAAAATACGCACGCCCAAACCTGGACCCGGGAATGGATGACGATAAAGCATCTCGTGTGGCAAACCTAAAGTAGTACCTAAACGGCGTACTTCATCTTTAAACAAGTCACGAATTGGCTCAACCAGTTCAAAAGCTAAATCTTCCGGTAAACCACCCACGTTGTGGTGTGATTTAATCACATGCGCTTTACCATTTTTGGTTGCAGCAGATTCAATCACGTCCGGGTAAATCGTACCTTGTGCAAGGAAGTTTACACCATCAAGCTTACGTGCTTCTTCAGCAAATACTTCAATGAATTCACGACCAATGATTTTACGTTTTTTCTCAGGGTCAACTTCACCTGCAAGTGCAGATAAGAAACGATTTTCAGCATCGGCACGAATCACGCGAATACCCATGTTTTTGGCAAACATGTTCATCACTTGCTCGCCTTCATTCAAACGTAGCAAGCCGTTGTCAACGAATACGCAAGTCAATTGGTCGCCAATTGCTTTATGAAGAAGCGCAGCAACTACAGATGAATCGACACCACCTGAAAGACCTAAAAGAACTTTCTGGTCGCCAATCTGTTCACGTAACTGTTCTACACGTAGGTCGATGATGTTTTCAGAGTTCCAAAGATTACGGCAACCACAAATACCATGTACAAAGTTAGATAATAACTCGGCACCTTTTGCAGTATGGGTTACTTCAGGGTGGAACTGTACACCGTAGAAACGACGTTTTTCATCGCTTACTGCTGCAAATGGACAGCTTGGTGTACTTGCAGTAACCTGGAAACCTTCTGGAATTGCGCTTACTTTATCGCCATGGCTCATCCAAACATTCAGTTTGTTTTCACCATCGTTTAAATCACCAAGAAGCTGGTCACGCACTAAAACATCTACAGCAGCATAACCGAATTCATGCACAGTACCTGGCTCTACTTTACCACCAAGCTGTTCTGACATGGTTTGCAAGCCGTAGCAAATACCCAGTACAGGTACGCCCAAGTTGAATACAACTTCAGGTGCGCGTGGACTACCTTCTTCATGAACACTTTCCGGACCACCCGACAAGATGATACCGTTTGGTTTAAATGCGCGAATGTCTTCTTCAGACATGTCATAGGCATACATTTCAGAATATACACCAGCTTCACGTACACGACGTGCAATAAGCTGACTGTATTGAGAACCGAAATCCAAGATCAGGATGCGGTCTTCAGTGATTTGAGTATTGGTAGTCATGACAAACAACTATGCAAGGCAAACGAAATAAGCGCTGCATTCTATCATTTTTCGGCGCATTAAGCACACTATTCGCACAAGGCTTTCAATTCGTTGATTGCATTATATTTCTGGCATAACAAAACATCCTGTCGGATGCCTTGTTTATGTTGCCATTTTTTTATTTTAACTGTCTGTATATAGGCAACTTGAGGACAATCAGTTCGATGCTCACACCTGGTTGTACCATATTCATTTATCATTTCGATTTGCCATTTTTTCGATTTTAACGACATCGATATTGCTTGACCTACCACCCTGGGCATCGACCTCATCCATCAATTTTACCTGGTCACCGGCCTTTAAGCCCATGGGTTTGCAAAATCATCATCCACGTCAATCTCGATTGAACCAGAGATAAAGAGAACCTTTGCTTCATCCAGCTTTATTGAGACAAAGTTCGGGCAATTTGTACCCAGTTTTTATGTATGGTGCGCAGCTTTTATGTCATTAAAAAAATGAAATAACGGCGCTGAGATGATCCTGCTATTTGCTCAATTACACTGAGGATTTCTCAAGCATTGTTATCCACACTGAATTTTCCTGCATCCTGCAACATCAGGAGCAAAAAATAATTTGTAAGATAAATCATTGCGGAAAAAGAGAAGGATGAAAACGCAATTAATTTTCTTTTTGGTACTGACTTTCATGCCCCGGACTGCTAGGATTTCAGCACATTTTTGCTGTCTGTAGCGCCATGGAACTGCTTGATTTTATCTTACATGTTGATGCCCATCTGCTCGAATTTATCACCAATTACGGCGTATGGATTTATGCCATTCTGTTTTTAATTATTTTTGTCGAAACCGGTTTGGTGGTGATGCCATTTTTGCCAGGTGACAGTTTGCTCTTTGCAGCTGGGGCCTTAGCAGCATCCACAGGCGCAATAAATCCTTATGTGCTGGTCATCTTGCTATTTACTGCGGCCGTACTGGGTGACACCCTGAATTATCATATTGGTAAATTTATCGGGCCGCGTGTATTTGAAATCGAATCACGCTTCATCAACAAACAGCATTTAATGTATACGCAAAAATTCTTTGAAAAACATGGGGGTAAGACCATTATTTTTGCACGCTTTGTGCCTTTCGCGCGTACCTTTGCTCCCTTTGTAGCGGGTGCCGGCAGTATGAATTACAAATTCTTTTTGAGCTATAACCTGATTGGCGCAATATGCTGGGTCGGTTCATTTATTACTTTGGGCTATTTATTTGGCAATATGCCGATTGTGAAAGACAATTTTACCCATTTGATTTTTGGTATCATTATTATCAGTGTCTTGCCGGGCATTATTGGTTTTATTCGGCAAAAGTTGAAAAAGACCCCTTAAACAACTGGGCTTTAGAAAGAATACAAATTAAAAAAATCGCACCACCACAGGCAACATACACATAATCAGCAACATGGCCGATCCTTTATATAAGAGATCGGCTTTTATTTGTCTGGACTGACCCGACAAAATTGCCCGCCCAAAAAACATCCAGAACACCACCGCAGGCAACAGCACCAGACTGAACAGCGCAAAGACCAAAACAAAATTGGCGGGATTACTCCAGGTTTCAATCGGTAAAATACCCGCAGCAAATAATAAGGCTTTAGGATTTTTAAAAGTAGAAAAGAACAGTTGCCGCGGTCGGATCGAACGATGATGTTGATTATGCTTTTCTAAATCGGAAGTTTTCCATAAATTGAAGGCCAGCCAGCCGACATAAATAGCGCTGCAAACATGCAGGATATGAATAAAATTCGGCCAAACCGGACTGCATAAATGAATCAGCAATGCCCATAAATTAATCGTGTAAAAATAGCCAAGCAATTTTGCCGGAATAAACAGGCTAGTTTTGGCAATGCCTTGTTGATGTGCCGAGCTTGCAATTAATGCATTGGTTGGACCCGGAATCATCAGCACCGCAATCACTGCCAATACAAAAAGCCAACTCTCAATCATACATACCTGACATCACCATTAAACAGGGGCACACCTTATATGAAACTGATGAAAAGTAACAAGTATTACATTGATAAAAAGCATCACCTGATGCGTTTAAAGATCACATCAAAAAACAATAACTAATTGATATTAAAATTATTTATCTTGAAACATTTTGCTAAGATTTTATCACCCGGCTATTAATTTTAGAGCAATAACCGGGTGATAAATTGATGAATTATTGAACTTTATTACGAACAATAATTGGGCAACTCTTAAATTGTGCCGCCTGAACTACAGCTTCCTGTTCACCCAATAGACGTGATAATTCAGTTTTTTTGGTATTTGCAGATTGTCCCATATTCACAGAAACACTCGGACCAATTCCCCAACCACCATGACTGCCCCAACCACCGCCAACACCAACACCCACACCGACGCCAGTGCGTTTTGGTGCCTGCACACCATTATCGATATATTGCTGAATACGGTTATATTCACTTTGCAGTTGCTGACAATTGAGCGCTTGATATTGGGTTGGAGAAACATAACTCGGTTTCACCGTAGTGGCACATGCAGCCAATAAAAACGTACTTCCCAGAAGGAAGCTTAGATAAATCGTTTTCATGAGAAATCTCGATACTTATATATGCTCAATTTCATTGAACAACGATTGATAGGCTTGCGTCAATTTATGATCCGTTGCCAAATGAATGAGGGGCTGATTCTTAAGATGCGATTCCTTCATTAAAATCGACGGCGGCAACATACTGTCCAACACAGGCAAGCTTTCATCTTTCAGTTGTTGCACCACTTCGCGCGGTAATTTGGCCTGTGCCTGAAACTGGTTGACCACAATCCCTTCAATTTCCAGACCATCATTATGATCATCTTGGGTTTCAATGACATTTTCAATCAGGGTCTGTAATGCACGCTTTGAAAATACGTCACAATCAAAAGGAATCAGCACGCGACTGGCTGCAATCAGCGCCGACAAGGTAAAGAAGTTAAAAGCTGGTGGTGTATCGATATACACCCGATCATACCGCCCTTCCAGTTGTTGCAAGGCATCACGTAATTTATAAATCTTGTGTTTTGACTCTAAAGCATGTGCCAGTGCACCCAACGTCGGACTTGCAGGAATCACATCCAGATTTTTAAAAGGAGATTGATGTACATAGCGCTCCAAACCTTTATCCCGGTTCTTTAAAATCGAACCAATGGCATTGCCTAACAGTCCTTTACTTTGGGTTGCACCCAGCACTTCTTCAAAATAGTTTTCAATATTGGGTTCCAGCGCAGGTTTATCCGCCGTATAGGTCGCATCATCTCCCAGAAGATATTGACTGGAATTGGCTTGCGGATCGAGATCAATCAGCAAGGTTTTCAAACCTTGATGTGCGCTAATCGCAGCCAAATTAACTGCAATACTGGACTTGCCTACCCCACCTTTTTGATTAAAAATCACACGTATCAGCATTAAAATCCCCTATCATTTATAGTTATTTATATATTGCAGTTTACCCTACACGCCTGATGTCTAGAACAATCATGTCTAACAATTAGCCAAAATTCGGCTTAATCATCACCAACCCAATAATGGCAATCAAAGCAACAACTGCAATCATTAAACCCGCGCGACGTTGGACCAATAAAATACGGTCATCTTTTTTATAGGCCTTGATCAAGGAAGAAAATAACACCAGAAACAGAATGATCTTGGCATAAAACCACGTTTGGACTTCAAAATTCTTGATCACCAATGAGGTCAATCCGGTCAGAATAATGATGGTCATCGCAAGATGCTGCCATGCGACCAAAAGTGTCCGCATAGCCGGATTCGGCTGATTGTCTTTCACCCCAACAAATAAAGTCAAACCGCGTGCGATGATGGCCCCAATCAACAGGGTCACAGCAATCATATGCACAATTTTGACTGTCAGCTGCATATCCATTGTCTAAGATTCCTTATTATTCAGCTTTTGGTGCATGGGCACATTCAGGGCTTGGCGTGGCTTGTCCTTGCCATTCCGATGGCTCAAAAGCATGAATAGCCAGTGCATGAATACGGCTGGGCGCAAGCAAATCCCCGGCTGCTGCATAAATTTTTTGATGACGCTGCACTAAACGCAAGCCTTGAAAAATGTCGCTCACTACAATTACTTTAAAATGCGATTCTTTGCCCGGGAAATAGCCCCCATGACCCGAAGACTCATTCACTACTTCCAAATGAACGGGTGATAACTCTTGCAGGCGTTGAATCAACTGTTGTTCTAAATTCATGAAGATACTCCAAATTCAAATAACTACTTTTCTGGCTTCAGTATACCGTGTTCCGATTCAATCGTTGTGCCTGCCCACCCCATCATTGATCTATTTCAAGATAAAAATTTCTTTTTAAATCTCAATCTTGTTTATAAAAGCAGCACACTTGAACAAAATGGTTTTATTTTATGCAATTGATACAAGTTTTTTCACAAAGTTATTGACCCTATTTTTGCATACTGTATTATACACGGCATGCGGGAATAGCTCAGTTGGTAGAGCATAACCTTGCCAAGGTTGGGGTCGGGAGTTCGAGTCTCCTTTCCCGCTCAAAATTTTTTCATTTAGTTTTTTCACTTAAAAAACTTTATAGACTCCGCGGGAATAGCTCAGTTGGT
>NZ_DJDC01000105.1:0-8330 GCF_002430855.1 Acinetobacter sp. UBA5934
AAAGCAGGACGATTGCCCTGCTTTTTGTCTTAAAACCGTTCAGATTAGAACTTTAAACCAATCCTAGCCCAATAATTACGGCCAATATTATTGAATTGTTCATCAGCCGCGAAACCAAAACCAGCACTGCCTGCCTTATTTAAATGTTCGCTATAGGTTTTATCAAATACATTATCTACCCCTACAGACAAATCCACACCATCACGAACATGATAGGTGCCATTCAAGGATAAGGTGGCAAAACCGCTGCTTTCACCTAAATCATAACCCACAATATTGCCCTGATCTTTACTGATGCGGTTTTGACGATCGACAACTCGCCCTAATACGCCTAATGTATATTTATCCTGAATATAACGCAGATTGACCCGTCCTTCTAAAGGTGCAGTTTGTGGCAACGGCGTATTGTCGCTGGTATTTTCCCCCCATGCATACATGGCGCTCACATCTGCCTGTAGATGATCAGTAAATTGATAACCTACTCCTGCTTCAGCTCCGGCAATTGTGGCATCGACATTTTTAGCACCCGCGGTTTTGCCATGACTATGACTCATCATGCCCGGCATGCTATGCATGTGATAACTCATCAACACATAATCATTGATTAATCCTGCATAAGCAGAAACCCAGGAATTCAGTGCGCCATGTTCATGTTGATAGCCTAAATCCAGCTGCAAGGTTTTTTCGGTATCGATTCCATTAAATGAATTCACCGTTCCGGGATTACCATGCGCGGTACTGAACAGCTCCCAGTAATCTGGCATACGTTCGACATATCCTACGCCGATATAAGTTTTCGCATCATGTTCAGGATGCTGCTTTTCAAAACGAATAAATGCACTTGGCAAGGTTTTATCCAGTTCGCGGTTATAGCCTTTCTCTACAGAATCAGAACGTAAATCTTTGACATTGACCTGATCGACACGAACCCCACCGACCCATTTATTTTGCTCACTCAATTGATAGCTTAATTCACCAAAAGCACCATAGGAGCGGAATTTCATATCTTTGTTCCGCACTTGGTCCTGATAAGGCGTCATTAAACTGCCCTCGCGTGTGGAGTGCTCATTGTTTTGGCTATCTACACCGCTAATTAACTGCAATTTATCCCATTGTTGAGTTACAGCCAGACGTGCGTTTAAGGTTTCTCGCGCTACGTTGGAAGCCATAGGCATACTCATCATGCCGTCCGGTTTAAATTCACGTAAACTAAAGTTATCCATGACATGATCATTAAAGCTATAGTTCACTTGTGCTTCGATTTTCTCGATCACATCAGTGACATTTTTCTTTTCTACACGAAGTCCCAGACTTTCACGGGCAAATTGCGAGCCATCCATCGAACGGCCAGCATAAACTGCCTCTCCATTCGCCTTGCCGCCAGTCAATTCCACCCATGTATTTTCATCCGGTGTCCAGCCTAAAGCGACATCTGCATTCCAGCGTTCCCAGTCTGAAGGCACGGTATTGCCATCTCCATCTTTATAGCTGTCTGAAACAGAGCGATTGGCATTTAAACGAATATATTTTTGTTCATCGCCAACAGCGGTTTCAATATTATGATCAAGGCGACCATATGAACCTGCCAGCACACTGGCTTGACCTCGATAATTTTTATCGTCAGATAGTTTTTCAGGCTCACGTTCAAAGATCACCGTTGCAGCCGAACCGGTATTGGCATATTGCACGGTTTGTGGCCCTTTAATCACCGAAATACGGTCATAACTTTCCGGCGAAATATAAGAGGTCGGCGCATCCATACGGTTTGGGCAGGCGCCCAAATTTTCCGTACCGTCGGCTAAAATTTTAATCCGTGAACCAAACATGCCACGGAAAGTCACATCGCCATTGGTACCGCCATTTTTGATCGAGCTGAATCCCATAATACTTTGCAGATAATCAGCACCATCACTGGCCGGAATGGGCTGGATCGGCTGTTTGGGATCGGCATGCACAATCAAACCGTTGGCATCATTGCCCTGATGAGCAGTCACCACAATCGGCGCTAAAGTTTGAACAGTTGTGGTTTGCTGCTCGGCAAATACCGTGGCTGAACAACCGGCAACACAAATCGCAGCCGCAACGGGCTGTAAATAGAATTTAGGCTGAGCCATTTTTCAATCTCACTATTACATAAATATAAGCTGCAGCTGAAGCAGCGCAAGGGCTAGAGTCAGTCAAGACCCGAAAATGCCTTTGGATTTATGTAAATAGTGGCGGAGCTCGTCCTTGGGGAATGAGAAAGAGTCGCTGTAAAACAAACCAGACATGACTAAAAGTCTTTTGGAAGGCAATTAAGCGCACCTGAATACGATCCAAAACTTCTTTGATTTCTAATTCAGGTGGTAAGACCAGATTCCCGTAGACAGTACAGTACTGACATTGATGGTTGGCATCATGATGATCATGTTCTGCAGACTGTTGTTGATGATCTTGATGAAGCTGATGATGAGCATGTGTGGATGTGGAAATATGCTGCGAAGCAGGTTTTTGCAATAACGCACGCGTAATGGTTTCACAGACCGGAGCAACCTGATATTGCTTCGGTAGCAAGGGCTGTAAAAATACAGCAATCTGTAAAAACACTGCTGTAATTGACAGCAGCAATCCACTACGGAATAACACAGGCAAATCCTGAAATTTGTCGGATGCAAGTATAACAAAGCCCAATCTGAATGGGGCTTTGTTAAGACTATTTAATCGAGAAAATGTAGCCTTTAACGCTTTACTGCAACTTTTTCTTTTTGACGCTGACGAGTAACTTTTTCCACTTTTTCACGTGCACGTTGACGTTTTAAAGGCGATAAATAATCGACAAATAACTTGCCATTTAAGTGATCCATTTCATGTTGAATACAAACAGCGAGAAGTTCGTCTGCTTCCAGTTCAAATGACTGACCTTCAAGGTTAATTGCCTCTATTTTTACGCGTGACGGACGCTCAACTTTGTCGTATATTTGAGGCACAGACAGACAGCCTTCTTCATAAGGCTGAGTTTCTTCAGTTAATGGCGTAACTTTGGGGTTAATAAATACCATGGGTTGATCTTTATTTTCAGATAAATCCATGACAATCAGCTGAATGTGACGATCTACCTGTGTAGCAGCCAAGCCAATACCTGGGGCTTCATACATGGTTTCAAACATATCGGCTGCGAGCTGACGAATTTCATCAGTGACTTCTTCGACTGGTTTAGCAATGGTACGAAGACGGGGATCCGGGAAACTTAAAATAGGTAATAAGGCCATACGGTGTCCTCACTTATGCCATTGATCAAAAAACAAAATGAAGGAATGCTTCATCAAAAAAATGTGTGTAATATCGTTATTATAACGCAACTACATACATAATTTTAGGAATTATGATAATGAAAAAGGTTTTGAAGGGCGCACCAACTTTTAGTGCCTTGGGGTTTAAAAAACAATTATTGGCACTTGCCGTATGTGTAAGTGTTGGGGCCGGGATGGTGAGCATTGCTGAAGCAGCACCTGCGCGCAATATCAATCCACCTGCATTAAAAGCCGGAGCACCACAAGTTTATGTGGTAAAAAAAGGCGATACATTATGGGATATTTCCAAAAGATTTTTAAAAAATCCGGTACGTTGGCCTGAAATCTGGGCCAGCAATAAACATGTGAAAAATCCACACTGGATTTTCCCGGGCGACCGCCTGCTGATGTGTACTTATAATGGCAAACCGATCATCGGTAAAGATGAAGGTGATGGCTGTGAAGGGATTATCCGTCGTTATACCGGTGGCACCAAATTACAACCTCAGGTTCGGATTGAATCATTAAACAATGCCATTCCAGTCATTCCGCTGGAATACATCAAGCAATGGTTAGAGCGCAGTACCATTGTGGCACCTGAATCGGTTGCTGGTACGCCATACATTTTAGGGACGGCGGATCAACGTGTTCTTGCGGCTAAAGGTCAAACCGTTTATGCACGTGGAAATGGTCTGGAAGTCGGCCAACGCTATGCCGTTTACCGTGAAGGTGAACCGTACATGTTTACTGATGCCAAAGGCAAAAAATACAATGCCGGTCTTGAATTGATTCAGGTGGCCTCTGGCGTAGCCATCCGTGGTGAAAATGACATTACCACCCTAGAGTTAACCGATACTTATAATTCCGAAGTGCGTCGCGGTGACCGTGTACTGCCTGAATATGATCCGATGCTTCCAACCTTGTTTTACCCGACCAATGCTGAAGATGTGGTTGCCGGTGGCCAAGTGGTTCGCGTGATGGGTTCAATTGGTACCGCAGCAAAACACAGTGTAGTGACTATTGACCGTGGCAGCTTGCAAGGTGTTCAAGCCGGACATGTATTGGCGGTGAACCAGAAAGGTGAGGTCGTTACTGACCCGAAAACCAAAGAACGGGTGCAACTCCCGGGACAACGCATTGGTAATATCATGGTTTTCAAAAGCTTTGATAACCTAAGTTATGCCTATGTACTGGATAGTGAATTACCGATTAAAGTGGGTGCTGGCGTTCAGCCACCACTAATGGATGAATAATCCTTAGAGTAAAATATAAAAATGAGGCTGAGATTCAGCCTCATTTATTTTAAACAATAATTTAAACAACAATAAGAAGACATATAAAAAAGGTCTCGTTATGCTCACTTCACTAAGCTCTATGCAGCTGGACTACATTCGGCTATGCTTTCTGGTACAACACTCACTAACCAGCTTTTATAAAATCAGTCAGCACTATACCCATCTCGCTGAGGCAACACAGCCTGACCAAAGTGAAACTTGGCAAAAGCTTGGCATTCACAAAAATCATATTCAACGCCTGCAAGATTTTCACCTTACTGAATCACAACTGAAGTTCCAGCACTGTGTTGATTTAATTCAAAAACAGAGTGATTTTGTGCTGTTGCAAAATGATGCACACTACCCGCAGCAACTGCTGCCTTATGCTGATAAACCGCCGATCCTGTTTGGTCAAGGCGATGCTCAAGCGCTGTTACAACCGCAAATTGCCATTGTCGGTAGCCGCAAACCGAGTCATCACGGCCGTCAAGTGGCCTATGACTTTGCATATTATCTCAGTGAAAAGGGTTTTTATATCAATAGTGGCTTGGCGCAAGGGATTGATGAAGCCGCCCATCGCGGGGCTTTACAGCACAACCGCACCATTGCGGTGATGGGAACAGGCTTGGACCAGACTTATCCGAGTCAAAACCAGCCATTACGCCAACAAATTCTTGCGCATTACGGTACCGTCATCACCGAATTTTTACCCGGCACCCCACCTTTGCAGCAACATTTTCCACGGCGTAACCGCATTGTCAGTGCTTTAAGTCTCGGGGTGATTGTTGCAGAAGCTGCGCTGAAAAGTGGGTCTTTAATCACGGCGAAATGGGCAGCTGAACAGGGTAAATTGATTTTTGCCATTCCGGGTCATATTTATAGCGAGCACCATCAAGGCTGCCATCAGCTAATCCGTGAAGGTGCCATTTTAGTGGATCATCCTGATCAGGTCATTGAAGATCTGGCTCTACCGACTCAGTGGCACGCTCAGCAGCACAACCAACAGACATGCAAAATCAATTGTTTAGATACTCAACCCGAACTGCCAGCGCATTTAAATATTTTGTACAATCAGCTGGACTGGGTCGGACAACATATCGATGAGATCATGCTCAGACAAAAGCTGGATGTGGCTACACTGACCAGCCAGTTGATGGAATTGGAGTTACTTGGGCTATGTATGCAGCAGGCAGGACTTTATCTCCGTTGTCGTCCGGACAAATAAGGTTCACAATACCCTTTTAATAAATATGAAGGGAAAAATCTGATGATTACCACCTCTGTTGCCGAAGCTGCTCAATGTTTAAAACAGGGACATGTTTTAGCATACCCTACAGAGGCAGTTTGGGGCTTAGGCTGTGATCCTTTTAACCAACAAGCGTTTCTGGAAATTTTACGTTTAAAGCAGCGTCCCATTGAAAAAGGGGTGATTTTACTGGCAGCGCAAATTGCGCAAGTAGAGCATCTGTTGGAATCGCTAAATGCGGAAATGCGTCAAAAAGTGATAGACTCCTGGAGTCATCGTTCTCCCACTGAGCGCGCAACCACCTGGTTATTACCCGCAGGCGATCATATTCCTGCCTGGATTAAAGGCAACCATCCTAAAGTTGCTGTACGGGTTACTAACCATCCATTATGCGTCGCACTCTGCAATGCCTTTAATGGCTTTATTGTCTCCACCAGTGCCAATCCTGCTGGAGGAAACCCTGCTCGCTCCCTTCAAGAAGCCAGCCAGTATTTCTCAACTCAAATTGATTATCTGAATGGTGATTTAGGCCTTAGCCAAGAGCCGAGTCGCATCATTGATGCTGAAACAGGTGAAGTGATCCGCGCTTAAGCGGGTCATTTTTGTGATGCAGACTGATATAATTTTCAGGCAAAAAAAAGCTCAACCATATAGGGACGGTTGAGCATGAAAAAGGATGTGCATAAATCACATCCAGAGGGTCTGTAAATCTGGTTGCGAAAGTTTAAAGATTGTTAAGAAAAACTTAAACATTCACGATATAAGTATTATGTAATAACTCGTTTCTTTATACAAATATATTATTTATCTTAAAATACATTTAAAAACTATGAACGCGTGAGCATATTTTTATAAAAATTTAAATTATCTCACTATTTTTAATTATATTTTAAAAAAATAATCGTTTTTAGATCTTTTTCACACCTTTGCAAAATGACCTGTTGAATAAAAAATAGCTGTAAAAAATATTTTTGTTTGTCCATTTTTTAAACATTTTATTTAATTCAGCTATTCAATTTTGCGGCACTGACAGTTAGATCTTTCTTTTGGGCTAATAAAATGCCCAATAAAATGATCAAACCACCGATGCTGTGATACATGGTCCATGCTTCACCTAACCACACATTCGCAATAACGGCTGTGCAGACCGGCATTAAGTTCATAAAAATACTGGTGCGGTTCGGTCCGAGCATCTGTACTGCCATCATCCAGACCAGTGGCGCAATTAAGGAAGGGAAAATACCGGCATATAGCACACTACCCAGATTCTGCGGATTAATAGCATCTAAGCCCAGCCATACCACAAAGGGCAAATGGTAAAGCAAGGCAAAAATAATCTGTACATAGAGGCTAATCAGCAAGGGAATCTGAAGTTGCCATTTCTTAAGAAAAACGCCATAAAATGCATAAAAAAATACTGCCAGCACCATCATAATATCGCCCAGATGTCCGCCGGATTGCACCAGACGGGCAAAATTTCCCTGTGCCATCACATAGAGCAAGCCGGCAAAAGATAGAATGCTGCCTATAACGGCAAAACGATTGGGTATATCCTTCAGCATCAGCATGGAGACAAAAATGGTAAACACGGGAATAAAGGCGTTGATAATGCCCATATTGGTGGCAGTAGTATAATGCGCGGCGCTATAGCCCAACCCTTGGTACAGCACCATACCAAAAGCACCGAGTACCGCCAGCTGTTTCCAGTGTGCCAAGACCAGCTGACGTTCACGCCAGACCTTGCTCAGCATAAACGGGGTTAAGACCACAAAAGCCACCAGCCAGCGGTAGAAACTGATACTGACTGGAGAAATATAGTCCGCCACATAACGGGTGACGGTAATATTCATGGACCAGATTAAGACGGCCAATAACGGCAAAGCCAGTGCCCACCATACTGTTTTATGATCTTGTGTCATTCCCTGCCCTATACTTTAACTATTCAGTATGATTTTCACCCCTTGTATTAAAACATGAAATATCAAACTTTCTACACTCCTGATTCATGACAACTACAGGCTCTACGGTCTGCTCACTCTACACAGAAGGATCTTTTTTAAATAGAATTAGAACTCTCAAATAATCCTGCTGATTAAATCCATGCATTCTTGCATTGACTCACATCTTGATAAAATTTAATAACTCAACCATCACATAACTCACCTAGGGTTTATTTTTATCGCCTTTCAATAACTTTCTTTGCAATTTGCAGCAGCTTAACAACAAAAACGTTCTAGTGAATCACTCCATAAATATGTCATTTTGATGAAAGCAGTCTCTTGAGCTGCGCCGTATTTTTTAATGTGTATAAATAAATTATTTAGGTCTTATCGCTAGATTGGATCTAATGAGGATGCGATATGAAAACACCCTTACTGGCTTCACTCTGTGTTGCTGCCCTGGCATTAACGGCATGTGATAAAAAGTCAAATGAAGCACCCGCATCGTCAGCAACCAGCCCGGCAACAACGACTTCTGCGCCTGCTAGCACACAAGCTGCGCCGGCAACTCTCAGCTCAAACAATGCCAAAGATATTAAAA
>NZ_DJDC01000105.1:8417-23774 GCF_002430855.1 Acinetobacter sp. UBA5934
CAAACAATGTCAAAGATATTAAAAGTGATTTAATTGAAATTCAGACCCTTTCCAACAATCGCTCCAAAGAGGCTCTAGACTTACAAAACAAAGCCAACCAAGCTGCGCAAAAAAATGACAAAGCTACGCTCAGCACGACCGTTGCAGAAATGAAAACCTACATTGCTAACTTTAACCGGGATCTGGATGCTTTATCCCTGAAAAGTACTGAGCTTGATGCGGTACGGGATAAAATCAAAGAATCCAATAATCTTGGCATACAGCTATCCGAAGAAAGCATTGCCGAAAAACCAGATATGAAAAAAATATCTGAGCTGCGAAATCGTGCTGCTGAGTTGCAAAAAGAATTGATGACTGAAATGCAAACTTTAGAAAGCAAAGCCAAAACAGTTAAGTAACTGCTATGGAATGAAAACAGGCAGGTCAATTGACCTGTCTTTTTCATTCAGCTATGGATGAATTGTTTATATATTAATATCAATAAAGACTTGCTGGCATGCACAATAAGCTTTAAAACAAAGCAGTGTTTATCTCAAGTCATTAAGGAAAATAAAATGAGTCAATCTGTTTATGACATTCCAGTCAAAACTATTCAAGGCACTGACACCACACTCAATCAGTATCAAGGTAAAGTTCTGCTCATTGTAAATACTGCCTCTAAATGTGGTTTAACCCCACAATACGAAGGTCTGGAAAAACTTTATAAAGAAAAGAAAGACCAAGGACTGGAAATTTTAGGTTTTCCTGCCAACAATTTTCTGGCACAGGAACCGGGTTCAGACACAGAAATTCAAGAATTCTGTTCTTTGAATTATCAGGTAGATTTTCCACTATTTTCTAAAATCTCAGTTGCTGGTGAAGACAAGCATCCGCTTTATCAAACCTTGACTCAGGCAATTCCAGAACGTATTGGTGAAGGGCCTTGGTGGAAAGATCTGGTCGATTATGGCCTGACTCCAAATGAGCCACCTGAAGTACTGTGGAACTTTGAAAAATTCCTGATTAATAAACAGGGTGAAGTGGTGGCGCGTTTTGCACCGGATATTACCGCAGATGATGCGCGTATTGTTGATGCAGTGAATGCTGAACTTGCCAAGTAATTTGTAACACCAATGTAAGCATCTATACACTCTGTAGATGCTTATTTTTTATTATAAAACCAATAAGTTAAATAAATAAAAATTCAGTTAAATTACTTCACATTTCATCCTTTATTTTAATTATTTAATAACATTACATTCACTATCTATCAATGACTTAGGCATAGGATGAACTCATCAACCAACCGCCATATAGACAAGGTGAAGTATGAATACTCTAGTCAAAGCAATTGTTTTATCATTCTCTACTGCTTTAGTCGCTGCACCTGCAATGGCTGCTCCACAAGATCATCACAGCCCATCTCATCAAGTTCAAAACCATCATAAGGCACCTGTTCAGCAGCAGCATAAAGTTGTGCATAAAAAAGCGGTAAATCCATCGCATGACTGGAGAGTGGGTCAAAAAGTTCCAGCTCAGTACCATAGCCAAAGCTATAAAATCGACCACAAAAAGTTTAAAAAATTGAGCAAGCCCGGTAAAAACCAGCAATGGATTAAAGTGAATGGCGATTACGTGTTAACCAATGTCATGAGTCATAACATTATTAAAATTATTGCGGGTTAATATCCCACAATCTCGGTGAGAAAAGAGTGCTTCGGCACTCTTTTTTAATGCCTGAAAATAAATTTGTTATCGCTTTGCAACAATCAGTTTTTTCTACACATTTCGCCCTTATATTAACAAACACTGAAGTAAAGATATGAATTGATTATGAAAAAAATCATCCAAAATGTGGTTTCTCCTTTTGTGATGTTTAGTGCGGGTCTTTTATTGATTGGTTGTGAACAGGCAAATTCACCCGATACCGATGAAACCCAAGCCTCTCAATCAAATGAAGTATCTGAACCGGTTTCTGAATCTAACTCAGCGTCAGCAGAAACACCTAAGGCTGAGCTGAAAACGGGCAACATGTTTTATATTGTGCGTGATGTTGCAGACATGCAGCTTAAAGCGGGTGATTATGTGGAACAGCTGAAGCAAACCCAAAGTGAGTTGCAAACAGCGATTAATGATAAAGATCAGCAGCAATTACAGGCTACTGCCAAAAACCTGCAACAACAACTGACTGGATTTAATCAGGCATTGACTGGTTTGAACCTGAAAAGTCAGGAAATTGATTCAATTCGTCAAAATATTATGCAGACCAATCAGCAAGTGCTGGCGACCCCACTGTTAAATGGTGATGTCGATTTAAGTCAGGTCGATTTCAAGAAAATTGAAAAACAGATGGGCAGCATCCAGATGGAAATGGTCAAACTGGCCAGTATGATGATTCCACAAGGTCAAGACGAGCCAGAGCAGAATGAACAAGAGCAAGAAAGCTAATAGTTCTTCAGCCGATTTAGACCCATTCAACTCAGCTGAATGGGTCTGATCAAGTCACCCATCCTTAAAGCTGCCTATCAATTGATCTACAGCTATCAATTCCTTTAAATCGCTTCTAAAATTTAGCTTACCTTTTGTTCACGCCAGGCTTTAAATGCCGCCTGCATGGCTTGCTGTTGTTCAGGTTTAGCTATGCGGTTTTCCATTGGGGAAAAATCCCCTTTATAAGCTGTATTAACCATAGCTTTTGTCAGTTCCTCAATACTCTTTCGACCTTGCTGTTTATAAGCTAAGACTTCTTCCTGAGTTAATACCAAGTCCCAGCAAGACACCACTGAACTCATATCCACAGCGATACTGAGATAATACTGGTCAACGTCTTGGTAAAGTTCCCAAAAATGCGGTTCGTGTTCGATAAGATTCATAGAAGAACATTTATAAATAGAATGACCTGAAATTAGTACATGAGATGAAGAAAATATATGCAACTTTAGATCTATCAATTGCGAAACTCATGCTTTTAATTCAGACATAAAAAAACCACCCTTTCGGGTGGTTTTTCAATCTCGAACCGTCTCTTATTGAGCGCGGTTTTTGATTTTGCGGATGGTTTCCAACTGAGCAGCAGTTTCTGCAAGAGCAGCCAAAGCAGCAGCAGAGTCCAAGTCGCTCTTTTGATTTGCTAGCAAAGTTTCAGCATTTTTACGTGCTTCAATAATTGCAGCTTCATCTAAGTTTTCAGCACGAACTGCAGTATCTGCAAGAACCGTGATGACATGCGGTTGAACTTCAAGTACACCACCAGATACATAGATTAATTCTTCTGTACCGTTTTCCAACAGAACGCGGATCGCGCCCGGTTGAAGCAAAGTTACCAACGGAGCATGGCCAGGCATAATACCCAACTCACCGCCAGCACCTTTAGCAATTAGCATAGTTACAGCGCCAGAGTACAAAGACTCTTTTACACTTACAACATCACATTGCATAGTCGCCATGAGAATCTCCTAAATTAGAGTAGCTAATTAAAGTTTCTCGGCTTTAGCAATAACTTCGTCAATACCACCAACCATGTAGAACGCTTGTTCTGGGATGTGATCGTATTCACCAGCTAGAAGACCTTTAAAGCCACGAATTGTTTCTTTAAGCGGTACAAGTTTACCAGGAGCACCAGTAAACACTTCAGCTACGTGGAACGGTTGAGAGAAGAAACGTTGGATTTTACGCGCACGGTAAACAGTCAACTTATCTTCTTCTGCAAGCTCGTCCATACCCAAGATCGCGATGATGTCTTTCAATTCTTTATAACGTTGAAGAACGTTTTGAACTGAACGAGCAATTTCATAATGCTCAGCACCAACTACTAATGGGTCTAACTGACGTGAAGTTGAGTCTAGTGGATCGATCGCTGGGTAAATACCAGAAGATGCGATGTCACGGCTCAATACAACAGTTGCGTCCAAGTGGGCGAATGTAGTTGCAGGCGATGGATCTGTTAAGTCATCGGCAGGTACGTATACCGCTTGGATTGACGTAATAGAACCAGACTTAGTCGATGTAATACGTTCTTGAAGAACACCCATCTCTTCTGCAAGAGTAGGCTGATAACCTACAGCAGATGGCATACGACCTAGAAGTGCTGATACTTCAGTACCTGCTAGTGTATAACGGTAGATGTTGTCTACGAACAATAGTACGTCACGGCCTTTACCGTTTTCGTCTTTCTCGTCACGGAAGTACTCAGCCATAGTCAAACCAGTCAACGCTACGCGTAAACGGTTACCCGGTGGCTCGTTCATCTGACCGTAAACCATCGCTACTTTGTCAAGTACGTTAGAGTCTTTCATCTCGTGATAGAAGTCGTTACCTTCACGAGTACGCTCACCAACACCAGCAAACACAGATAAACCTGAGTGAGCTTTAGCGATGTTGTTGATCAACTCCATCATGTTTACAGTTTTACCAACACCGGCACCACCAAACAGACCAACTTTACCACCTTTCGCGAACGGGCATAGCAAGTCGATGACTTTAATACCAGTTTCTAGAAGGTCAGTAGAAGCTGCTTGTTCAGCGTAAGAAGGCGCTGCACGGTGAATTGGTAAACGTGCTTCAGTAGCAACATCACCAGCTTCATCGATAGGGCGACCCAAAACGTCCATAATACGACCAAGAGTCGCTGTACCCACAGGTACAGAGATCGGAGCGCCAGTATTAGTAACGTTCAAACCACGCTTAAGGCCTTCAGTAGAACCCATTGCAATAGTACGAACTACGCCATCACCAAGCTGTTGCTGAACTTCTAAAGTAGTTTCAGTACCATCAACATGGAGAGCGTCATAGATCTTAGGAACGCTGTTGCGTTCAAACTCGACGTCGATAACCGCGCCGATGATCTGAATGATACGACCGCTATTCATTGCTGTCTCCTCAATTCAAAATAATGTTAAACGGCAGCGGCACCACCAACGATCTCAGAAATTTCCTGAGTAATCGCGGCTTGACGCAGCTTGTTATAAATAAGTTGCAGATTCTTGATCAGTTCGCCCGCGTTATCCGTTGCAGCTTTCATTGCAACCATACGTGCAGACTGTTCACATGCGATGTTTTCAATCACACCTTGGTAAACCACAGACTCAATGTAACGAACCAACAAACCATTTAAAAGCTCTTCAGCTTCAGGTTCGTAGATGTAATCCCAACCGTATTGGCGGTTAAGACCCTTGTCTTCTTCAGCAGCTGCCAAAGGAACAAGTTGTTCGATTTTTTGGTTTTGAGTCATGGCATTGACAAAGCCGTTTGACACTAGATAAATACGATCTAACTCGCCTTTATCATAAGCGTCTAACATCACCTGTACAGAACCAGATAACTGCTCAAGACTCGGAGTGTCGCCCACCTGAGTGGTCGCACCAAGCACTTTACCGCCGTAGTTTTTAAAAAACGAAACCGCTTTTTGACCAATCAAAGCAAATTGAACTTCAATTGACTGCTCTTGTTGCTGTTGAACGTGTTTGACCACTTTCTTGAACAGGTTAATGTTCAAACCACCAGCAAGGCCGCGATCTGATGACACGATAATATAGCCAACGCGCTTAACTGGGCGTTCAACCATATAACGGTGTTTATATTCAGGGTTCGCTTGGACCAAATGAGCAATTACACGGTGCATATTTTCGGCATACGGACGGCCTTGAGCCATGCGCTCTTGCGCACGACGCATCTTAGAAGCTGCTACCATCTGCATCGCGCGAGTAATTTTCTGCGTGCTTTTGATACTAGCTACTTTGGCGCGAATTTCTTTTAAATTTGCCATACGCTTAACCTAGTATTCGAAAGCCCTTTCGAGCTTCCGAAGGTTGATTCCGTGAACCAAACCAACACTAAGTTCTCAACAATGTTGAAACTTAGTAAGTTTGAGTCGCTTTAAAGCTTTCAATACCTGATTTGAATGCTGCTTCGATATCTTTATCCCAAGCACCAGTCTCATCAATTTTTTGCATTAACGCAGCTTGTTCTGAACGGAAGTAAGAAACTAACGCCGCATCAAATGCAACGATTTTCTTAACGTCTACGTCAGCCATGTAGCCTTCGTTAGATGCGTAAATTGAAACAGCTTGGTCAGCGATTGAATATGGAGCATATTGTTTTTGCTTCATTAATTCAGTTACGCGTTGACCGTGTTCAAGTTGCTTACGAGTTGCTTCATCAAGGTCAGAAGCAAACTGAGCGAACGCTGCAAGTTCACGATATTGAGCCAAAGCGGTACGGATACCACCAGACAATTTTTTGATGATCTTAGTTTGCGCAGAACCACCAACACGAGATACAGAGATACCCGCGTTCACAGCAGGACGAATACCTGCGTTGAATAATGATGTTTCAAGGAAGATCTGACCATCAGTAATCGAAATTACGTTCGTTGGTACGAATGCAGATACGTCACCCGCTTGAGTTTCAATAATCGGCAATGCAGTTAATGAACCAGTTTGGCCTTTAACTTCACCGTTAGTGAATTTCTCAACGTAGTCAGCAGATACACGAGAAGCACGTTCAAGTAGACGACTATGAAGATAGAATACGTCACCTGGATACGCTTCACGACCTGGTGGACGGCGTAAAAGCAATGAAATTTGACGATACGCAACAGCTTGTTTAGACAAGTCATCATAAATGATAAGCGCGTCTTCACCACGGTCACGGAAGTATTCACCCATTGTACAGCCAGAGTACGGAGCTAGATACAACATTGCTGCTGGATCAGCTGCAGCTGCTGCTACAACAGTTGTATACGCCATAGCGCCAGTTTCTTCTAGCTTGCGCACTACGTTAGCGATAGTCGATTGTTTTTGACCAATTGCTACGTATACACATTTAATGCCAGAGTTTTTCTGAGCGATGATCGCATCGATCGCCATTGCTGTTTTACCAGTTTGACGGTCACCAATGATCAACTCACGTTGACCACGGCCTACAGGGATCATTGTATCTACTGATTTATAACCAGTTTGTACAGGTTGATCCACTGATTGACGCCAAATTACGCCTGGTGCTACTTTTTCAACAGCATCAGTTAATTTTGCATCAATAGGGCCTTTACCATCAATCGGGTTACCCAAAGCATCTACTACACGGCCTAAAAGTTCTGGACCAACCGGAACTTCTAATACACGACCTGTGCAACGAGCTTTTTGACCTTCTTGAAGGTTTAAGTAGTTACCTAAAACAACGACGCCCACTGAATCCTGTTCTAGGTTCAGTGCCATACCAAATAAGCCGCCGTCGAATTCGATCATTTCACCGTACATTGCATCAGCAAGGCCGTGAATACGCACAATACCGTCGGAAACCATAACAATGGTCCCTTCGTTCTTAGCGGTCGCGCTGGTGTCCAGATCGCCGATACGCTGTTTAATGAGCGCACTGATCTCGGATGGATTCAGTTGTTGCATTGCGCTATACCTCAATCTTTTTAAAGTTCAGTCTTCTTTTACGCAGTAATTTTTTATCAATAATTACGCAAGAAGACGAGTCCGCATTTTTTCAAGCTTGTTAAGCGCAGAATCATCTATCACTTGGTCGCCTGCACGAATAACTACACCAGCAATTAGCTCTGGTTTAACTTCTACAGAAACATTTACTGCAGCGTTAAAGCGTTTTTTCAACGCATCTGCAAGTAGCTGTTCTTGTGTAGAAGACAATGGGAATGCTGATTCAATCACAACATCCACAGTGTTGTTATTCTGTGATTTGAGCTGTTCGTATTCAGCTTCAATTTCAGGAAGAAGAGTCAAACGGTCATTTTCAGCAAGCAATGTCAAAAAGTTTGACACTGCTGCGGTTTGATCTTCACCTAAAACTTTAGCAAAAACACTTACCTGCTCTGCAGGAGTAAGCTCAGGGCGATTTAAGTAAGCTGAAAATGCTTCGTCTTGCACCGCAGCACTGAGCAAAGTTAATGCATTTGACCAAAAGTCAGTTGCACCTTGCTCAGAAGCGTAAGCAAATGCTGCTTTAGCGTATGGGCGTGCCAACGTCAAGAGTTCAGCCATAATCCGCCTCTCTTAAAGTTTAGCAGCCAGCTGAGTCAGCATGGCATTGTGAGCTTCTGCGTCAACTTGCTGGTTCAGAATTTTTTCTGCGCCAGTTACTGCAAGAGCAGCCACTTGTTGACGTAATTCTTCGCGAGCAGCATTGATTTCAGTATCAACAGCTTCTTTAGCCTGTTGACGAATACGCTCACCTTCAGCAGCTGCCTGAGTACGCGCTTCTTCTACCAATTGCGCACCGCGACGGTTCGCTTGTTCGATCAATTGAGCCGCTTGTGCTTTAGCTGCGTCTAATTCAGCTTTCACTTGAGCTTGCGCATCGGCAAGGTCAGCTTTCGCTTTTTCAGCAGCGTTTAAGCCATCAGCAATTTTACGCTGACGCTCACTAATCGCATTGATTAGTGGTGGCCATACAAACTTCATGCAGAATGCGACAAAAATCGCAAATGCAATCGCTTGGCCAATCAATGTGAGGTTGATATTCATTGCTATTCCTCAATGGTTTAATTTAGGAATTAAGCTGATTAACCTACAAATGGATTAGCGAAGATGAAGAACAAGCCAATACCAACACCGATCATAGGCACAGCATCAAGAAGACCCGCGATTAAGAACATACGAGTTTGAAGTTGTGGAGCCAATTCTGGTTGACGAGCAACAGCTTCAAGGAAACGGCCGCCTAAAAGACCAAAACCAATCGCAGTACCTAAAGCACCAAAAGCGATCAAGATAGCAGATGCAATTGCAACTAGACCTAAAGTGAGTTCCATGATAATTCCTCAGAGGTTAGGTTTATACCAAATAAAAGTAAAAAATTAAGCCCAACCATCCGTTGATAGTCAGGCAATACCATTAATGTTTTTCGCTAGCCATACTCAAGTATACGATAGTCAGCATCATGAAAATGAACGCTTGTAATGTAATAACAAGAATGTGGAAGATCGCCCAAGGCACAGACAACGCCCACTGGATCCAGAACGGTAATAACGCGATGAGGATGAAGATTAACTCACCTGCATACATGTTACCGAAAAGTCGTAGAGCCAATGAAACTGGACGTGCAAGGAATGTTACGAGTTCCAGAATCAAGTTCACTGGAATGAGCAACGCTTTTGCAACTGGGTTACTTGGGTTAAATGGGTTGAGTGCTAACTCGCCGACGAAACCGCCGATGCCCTTTTCACGAATGCTATAGAACAAGATAAGCACAAATACCGACAATGACATACCAAGGGTAACGTTAGGGTCAGTAGATGGAACAATCTTGAAGTAAACGTGATGCGGGTCCATACCAAATACGTTAGAACCAATAATTCCTGCAAGATGCGGGATGAAATCCACTGGAAGTAAATCCATCGCATTCATCAGGAAAATCCACACAAAAATTGTGAGGGCTAAAGGCGCAATTAAGCGTGATTTGCCATGGAAAGTGTCGCGGACACTTGAGTCAACAAACTCGATGATCATTTCGATTGCAGACTGGAACTTGGTAGGAACACCAGCGTTTGCAGCTTTCGCTACTAACCAGAACAACAAACAGAAAACCACACCGAGAGTGATAGACCAACCCATTGAATCCAAGTGAATAGCAGTGAACCCCATCTGTTGAGCTTCATCAGCAGTCTCAGCCAATTTCCAAGAACCATCCGGCATTTTGCCATAGGTTAAATTGGTCAAGTGATGCTTGATGTACTCGGTCGAAGTAAGGGCATGTTCTTCAGCAGCCATAAATCACACCTGGTCAATGTCAAATACTAAATAGAGAGAACGAACATCGCGTGCTGCCTGATATCTCGTTCTTCTCCTAAAAAACTTTTCAATTTTTTGTTGTGTTTAAACTTATTTCCGGAGTCGTGACGCCCAAAAAGGTGCGACCCACGTCATCGTCTGAACAAGTATAAATCCACAAAACAGCGCCACCGCTGACAACGGTTTGACGTTGCTTAAAATTAAAATGAAACCAACAATCACAATTGCAAACTTGCCCATCAAGCCTCTATACATGTTCGAAAGAACCTGTTTTGAAGCTCGCGCACCTGCGGCTCGAAACGATTGCCAAGAAAAATAACAACTTGCAAGCCAACACACCAACGCACCAAGTGCGGCGCTGTAAGCTGCAGTTGAGTCTTTCAGGACCCACGCTATTAAGGCTGAAACAGGGATCATGCATGCTTGTAAAATGACTAAAGCTTTCGCTAATCGTCGGTCAATCATGCGACTAGTTCGGCTCATTATTTATTCACTCACAGCAATCATGCTTGACAAGTTTAGCTGATGATCGTTTTTAATCGCAGGCATTATAGAGTTACACCCCTGAACATGCAATCTTTTCCCGACCTAAGTCGGATTTTTTAATTACATAAATCGCTTTTGAACGCATCAATAGTTGCTTAATTTTTGCATCATTTCCGTGCGTTTTGTACACACTTATAGGTTTGCTCGGCCAGTTTCTTCCATGCCTGCACGAAGTCCCCTTCCCTACCCATACTTTCATCGACAGCCTGAAAGGTTACTGGATTCAACTTCTGGTACTGGTTTTTGCTGGCATGTCCTTCTGCCAAGAGGCACATATTGCGAGCTGGACGGCTATCATTTAAATACTTGATTTGACTAATAGTGGGTGCGACATGTGGATCATCGGTCAATGCACCGGAAAATTTCAGGTTTAAAGCACGTTCTAAATATTGATAGGCATCGTGATAGGCCCAATAAGGCTTCACCGTGGCATTGCTATTATATTGTTGTGCACTGACCAACATCTCCTGAGCAAAGCGTTTGGCATTTGCCCAGTAGGCTTCTTTATGTTCGGGTAATTGCTGTGAACGCAGCGCGGCAATAAAAAAGCCGATACGTACGGCATTGTTGGGATCCAGCCAGACATGCGTATCTACCGTATTGTTCAATGCCATACCGCGAGTAGTCCGCTGAGGCAGGGTTTGCACGATACCGGAATCTAAAATTGAAATTGCTTTGGGTGTATCTGCTAATAGCTTGTTCAATGGGGCTTCATGTGCCTTACCCAGCCAGATCACCAGTGAGGCATCCATAATGGCTTTGCGATGTGCGGGCGTCAGGGTAATGTCGTGCCCAGACTGATCTGCCAGCAATAGCACAGGCTTCTCCACGCCCTGAGTAACTTCCTGAGCGATAAGATAAATTGGATGCGTAGACACTACCAGATTTTGTGTCCAGCCAACGCTACTAAATAGAGCCAGGGCACAAAATGCAAAGAAACGGTACATGAAGAAGATCACCAAATGTTCAATAAGTGTTATAATATAACAAATCGACAAAAATACCTACGTTTAATCGAAACGGGTATCGCTTCATGTTAAGATTTAATGTCCTTTTCTTTTTATAAATTTCGCACTTGAGGTTTTGCTATGAGCTTATGTTCGCACGAACATCACAATGCATTACATGGCGTACATGACCATCATAATATAGCAACACGTCTTGCCGAAGCAGAAAGTCTCTGTGCAACTACCGGTGCACGTTTAACCCCATTACGTAAAGAAGTGCTGGAATTGATTTTAAATGCGACTGGTCCAATGGGCGCCTATGATTTACTGGCTAAAATCAAGAGTGAATCTGACCGTCCTGCTGCACCACCGACCGTGTATCGCACTTTGGACTTTTTACTGGAAAAAGGTTTCATCCACCGTTTAACTTCAATTAATGCCTATATTCCTTGCTGTCATCCACGCGAAGGACATCAGGCGGCCTTTTTAATCTGTACCCAGTGCAAAAATGTTAAAGAAGCGTCTGCTCAGGGTCTTTTAACACAATTAGATGAACTTTCAGCCTCTGATCAATTTACTGCACAACACAGTATTATTGAAATTTCTGGGATATGTCAGCAGTGCCGCAACAAACAGTAACCAGCAACCCCCTAATTGCCCTGGATAAAATCAGTGTGCGGATTGACGACCGTGACATCCTAAAAAATGTCGATTTCACTTTACATGAACGGGAAATTGTCACGCTCATTGGTCCGAACGGGGCGGGAAAATCGACTTTAATTAAAGTGCTTTTGGGTATTGTGAAAGCCAACTCAGGCAAAATTCATAACAATAAAAAACTCAAATTTTCTTATGTGCCGCAAAAGTTTAATCCTTCACATAGCTTGCCTTTGCGCGTGCAAGATCTACTGGCTTTAGAACATTGTGATGCTGATATTAAAGCAGAAATTATTCGTGATACCGGCATTACCAAATTACAGGATTGTAAAGTTCAGCAACTTTCAGGCGGTGAACGGCAACGGGTGTTGTTGGCACGCGCTTTAATGCGTCAACCCGATGTACTGGTCCTGGATGAACCGATGCAAGGTCTGGACATTCAATCTGAAGCAGAACTGTATGAATATGTCAGAAGTTTGCCGATCAAATATGGCTGTGCCGTGTTGATGGTCTCGCATGACCTGCAATGGGTCATGCAAGGTACGCATCGCGTCGTCTGTTTAAACAAGCACATCTGCTGTAGCGGCTTGCCAGAAAATGTACAGCAACATCCGGAATATCAGGCTATTTTTGGTACCAACCGGGTGTTCTATCAACATCACCATGACCACTGTGCGCATGGCGACAGTGCGACGCCGTGTCAGCATGATTCTCGTCCACATATTCACCCTGAACCGGAAGCTTAAGCCATGATGGAATGGTTACAACTCTTGTTACCTGCATGGACCATGGGAACCCTATTGGTATTTCTGACCGCTCCGCTAGGTTGTTTAATGTTATGGCGACGGATGTCTTTTTTTGCTGACACTATGGCACATGGCACTTTATTGGGCGTGGCGATTGCGGGTGCTTTAAGCCTGCCGTTATGGTTAGGGGTAAGCTTTCTGGCCTTTTTACTGGTGGCCATTTTATGGGTACTGCATGACCCTCGGCTACCTAATGATGCCTTGCTGGCACTTTGTTCAGCCACCCTGCTCTGCTCGGGCTTACTGTTTATTCAACATATTCCAAGTTTAAGACCGGAACTGCTGAGCTATTTGTTTGGTGATCTGCTGCAAATTTCCTGGTCAGACTTGCCGATGTTTGCTCTGGTGATTATTGCTGCTTTAGCCGTGCTGTATAAAAACTGGAAAGCACAAATTCAGATTGCCATTGATCCCGATATGGCGGTAAGCGAAGGCGTGAATGCAAAATGGCAACGTCTGGTATTTATGTTGTTATTGGCCCTGTTTACCGTATTGGCCTTGCGTGCCGTCGGTTCATTGTTGATGGGCGCTTTACTGGTGATTCCGGCATTAACAGCGCGTTTACTGGCAAACTCACCGAAACAGATGGTGCTTTGGGCTTTTGTGATCGCTCAAATTGGTATTAGTGTAGGGTTATGGTCCAGTGCAGGTTTAGATACTTCTACCGGTTTGACGATTGTATTGACTATGGCAATTTTATTTGCGGTGATTTTTACAGTGCAGAAAGTCAAAAAATTGGCTTAATCTTTCCTTTATATATCCATCATTTTTAAGATGCTTTTTATTTTCTAACACGCTCTCCCTCACCCTCTCCTTTCAGGAGAGGGAAAACAATTTTGACTGATTACTGATGTACCAGACTCAGTAATCCCGCTGCACAGCTAAACAACACAGCAAAAGTACGATTCATTATTTTCTGTTGTTTTGGTGATTTCAGTAACCGTAAAACTTTGGCTGCCAGTCCGGTATAACCGGCCATCACGATCAGATCAATAGTCACCATGGTGCCTGCCATAATCAGATACTGAATCCACTGCGGCTTAGACAAGTCTAAAAACTGAGGTAATACTGCAAGTAAAAACACAATGGCTTTGGGATTACTCATATTGACCAAGAAACCATATAGAACCAGTTTAGGAATCGACTTATTCGGTTGTTCCTGTTGAATCTCAATCGACTGCGTCGGTGCTTTCCATTGCAAATAAGCCAAATACAACAAATAGCCTACCCCAAACCATTTCACCACCAGAAAAGCCCAAGGCGTCGTTGCAAAAAGCACCCCTACCCCAGCAGCCACAATTCCGATTTGTAGCAATAATGCGAGTTGTAAACATAAAGCATTCCAATAGCCACGGCGGAAGCCATAATTCAAACCACTGGACATGGATGCAATCGCCCCTGCACCTGGTGAAATACTGATGACCCAACAAGCCAGCATATACGCCAGCCAAACCTGGTAAGACATAAAATATAAGGAGATAAAAAGACCGGCTTATTATATGACTTTTCATCTTTTAAATGCTTGAAAAATTGATCATCAAAAAATAAGCATTGGGCTATTCACCTCGGCAGTGATGAGGCACAATAAAGCCAGCCACGTATTTTATAAAAATTGTTAGGAGCCATGTATGACTGCCCAATCTGTAATTTTACCATTACCTTCAGATCATGCTCGGTTTATTGTTTTACGTTTGAAAGATTTAACAATTGATGAGTTAAAAGAAAAACTTGCAGATTTATTTACCACCCGTGATCGTTTAATCACTCAGCATCCGAATGCGCAGATTAAAACAGGCGTCGCTTTTGGTCCTGAACTTTGGACACAATTATATAATCAAAGTCCTGCCGGTTTTAAGCAATTGCAACCGATTCAAGGCTCGTTTCAAATGCCTGTTGTCCCGGCAGATCTTCTCATTCATATTGCCAGTGCGCGCGCAGACATCTGTTTTGCATTAAGCCAGTCATTCTTTGAAGGCATTCAAGAAAAAGTAGAAGTGCTAGATGAACGGGTATGTTTCCGTTATTTCGATGGACGTGACATTACCGGTTTTATTGATGGCACTGAAAACCCGCAGTTCCCCGATGATCGTGCCGAAGTTGCTTTGCTGGGTGAAGATGCCGGTATTTTTGCCGATGGTTCATTTGTATTTGCGCAGCGCTATGCCCATAACTTGGAAAAATGGAAACAATTAAAAGTCGATGCTCAAGAAAATGTGATGGGTCGAACCAAGTTAGAGTCCATTGAACTGGATGATGAAGTTAAACCTAAAAATGCTCATATTTCCCGTGTAGTGATTGAAGATGAAGAAGGCGAAGAAATGGAAATTTTACGTCATTCTCTTCCTTATGGAGAAGGTCGAGGTGACCAGGGTTTATTCTTTATTGCTTATACCAAAAATTTAAACATTATCGACCATATGTTAGATCATATGTTTGGCACAGCTGGTGATGGTATTCATGACCGCCTGCTTCACTTTGTGACGCCAATAGATGGAGCATATTACTTTGCGCCGAGTGAAGAATTGCTGGAAGAAGTTGTGGCATGATAATAAAATGAGAAATATCTTATTAAGCTATTTCTCATTTTTTAATGGTTCAATATATAAATCAATTATATTTTTCTAAAAATAATATTCTTTCTTTAGTCATGTCGATTTGACATTGCATAGCATCAAA
>NZ_DJDC01000108.1:0-3902 GCF_002430855.1 Acinetobacter sp. UBA5934
CGTTTCCGTACTTTAGGTTGTTATCCATTAACGGGTGCAGTTGAATCAACTGCAACAACTTTACCGGAAATTATCCAGGAAATGCTTTTAGCCACCAGTTCGGAACGTCAAGGTCGTATGATTGACCATGATGAAGCAGGCTCGATGGAAAAGAAAAAGCAGGAAGGTTATTTCTAATTAATCTCTCCCAACCTCTCTTTACGAAAGAGAGGAGAAAAAGTCCCTCTTTTATAAAGAGGGATTTAGGTGGATTTGAAGATCAGAAACCGATTTCAATGAATTTGTGGAGCTTTGAGCAATGTCTCATCAATCAGAATTGATTAGTCAGGATATCCTGGCGTATTTAAAACAACATGAAAATAAAGACCTGCTACGTTTCCTGACTTGCGGTAACGTGGATGACGGTAAATCGACTTTAATCGGTCGTTTGCTTTACGATTCAAAATTGATTTATGAAGATCAATTGCAAGCCGTAACCCGTGACTCGAAAAAAGTGGGTACAACGGGTGATGCACCTGACTTGGCGTTACTTGTAGATGGTCTGCAAGCTGAACGTGAGCAGGGGATTACCATTGATGTGGCTTACCGTTATTTCTCTACCGAAAAGCGCAAGTTCATCATTGCCGATACTCCGGGACATGAGCAATACACGCGTAACATGGCGACCGGTGCATCTACCTGTGACCTTGCGATCATCCTGATTGATGCGCGTTACGGTGTGCAAACCCAAACCCGTCGTCATACTTACATTGCAAGCTTGCTCGGTATTAAGAACATTATTGTTGCAATCAACAAAATGGATCTGGTGGAATTCTCTGAAGCACGCTTCAATGAAATTCAGGCCGACTATGCCAACTTCGTAAACCAGTTAGGCGACCGTAAGCCAAGCAACATCATCTTTACGCCTATTTCTGCATTGAATGGCGATAACGTGGTGAACAAGTCGCCAAATACGCCGTGGTACACTGGCGAAACCTTGATGGGTACGCTTGAGTCTGTAGAAATTAACCGTGATACCGCGAAACGTGATTTCCGTTTCCCTGTACAGTATGTCAACCGTCCTAACCTCGACTTCCGTGGTTTCGCAGGTACGATTGCGCTGGGTGAAATTAACGTAGGTGATAAAGTTGTTGCCTTGCCATCGGGCAAGACTTCAACGGTTAAAGAAATCGTGACCTTTGATGGCAACCTTGAACATGCATTTGCAGGTCAAGCAGTCACACTAACGCTAAACGATGAAATTGACGTATCACGCGGTAATATGCTGGTTCGTGCGGATCAGGCTGTTCCTGCCATTTCACGTTCGGTGAAAGCGACTGTGGTCTGGATGGCGGATCAGCCATTAGTAATTGGCAAGCTGTATAACATCAAGATTGGTACGCAAACTGTGCCTGCCAAAGTGACTGGCATTAACTTCCGTACCAATGTGAATACGCTTGAGCAAATGCAGGTTGAACAGCTTGATTTGAATGCGATTGCCAATGTGACTGTTGAATTTGATGCGCCGGTGGTATTTGACCGTTATCAGGACAGCCGTTATACCGGTTCGTTTATCTTCATTGATCGTTTGAACAACGTAACGATTGGTGCGGGTATGGTTGAAGAGTCTGTTGAATGGACTGCACATAGCAACCCTGTAACTGCGGAAGACCGTGCGGCACGTTTGGGTCAAAAACCTGCGTCAATTACCGTATCTGCTAAAGCATTAGAAAATGCGCAAGCGCTTGAAAACTTGTTGCTTCAACAAGGTATCGTTGCGATTGCAAAAGCAGACTTAGATGCTGCGCAAGTTGCATTGCTTCGTGAAACAGGTATTGCGGTAATTACCACTGTTGCAGAAGGTACAGATGTAAGCTTCACACAAGAGTCGGTTGAAGAATTGGCTGAGAAAATTGTGGAATTGGTTCGTCTATAAGCTTGAATTGATTTAAAATAACCCGCTGAAAAGCGGGTTATTTTATGAGGGAATAGTGAATTTTTTAGAAAATTTAGATACATATTTAGTTAGTAATCCATTTTTTAGTTTGGAATGTAACTTTGAAATTGATCTCAAACGCTTTCAATCTAATAATAAAGAAGAATGTAAATGTTATAACGAGTTCTTAAAAGATGGTCTGATAGAAAGATCTGATGATTTTTATAATAAATTTGTATATTTGAATGAAAATCTGGGTAAATGTGATAGTGATGAAGAATTTAAAAAAATTATACTCGAATTATTTGAATTAATAAAAGTAGATGATAATTATCTATTACATAATTATTTATTGCATTTGTTCTCAATTACTAATAATGAGATTTTGAATAATAATCTCACGCTATTTGAAGAAAATTTTTTAAATATTTTATATAGTAGGGAATACATAGATATTAGCTCTATAAACTCATTGATGTTTGCTTATTTGGTTTTATTGCATCATTTAAAAATGGGTGGTTATCTAGGAATATTTAAACAGTTTATAATGGCTTATCGTGCTTGGGATAGAGATTTCTGGAATGAGTGTAAATTAGAAAGAAAAAAAAATTATGGAATAATTATTTATCAAATACAAAAATTTCACAATGCTAAGGATGCTTACTTAGACTTTGAGATATTTACTGTATATGATGCAATTGTTGAAGCATATAAAAATGTTGGAGACTTCATACATTCTTCAATATTTTGTGATTTATCAAATCAGTTGAAAGAAAATCTTATTAGTTCACAACGATTTCATAAAGAAAAACTATTCAAACTACTAAATGATAATGATAAATTTAGAATAAAGAATATTTTATATAAAATTAATTCTTATAGAAAACCTATCACAATAGAAACTTTATATGCTTTCTTATATCAATTTGATTCTATAGAAAATTTAAGAGCAATGCTTAAAGTTTTGGAGAACTTAAATTATTTTGATTATTGGATGCTGAATGAGATTTTAGAAAATATTTTAATAAAACAAATAGATTCACAAGCTGATAATATATATATTTGTCCTTTAGAGGCAGATGGTAGTTCATCTATTTATCAATATCTTATATCTCATAGTGACCATTTAAATGAGTATTATGGGAAAAAAATTAAATTTGAAAGAAGCATTAGTGATGTTTTAAAAATTTCAAAAATTGAAGATGAAATTATAATAATTGATGATTGTAGTTTAAGTGGTACACAAACTTCTAGTTGTATTACTGAGCTATTAGGAATAAGAGAAATGAAAGATCACTATGATAAGCATTGTGATAAGTTGGAAGATCAATTATTAGAGAAGTTTAGAATCGCACAAGTAAATTTATGTTTTTGTGTTGGTAGTAATTATGCAAAAAATGTATTAGAAAATTTGATAATTAAAGAAAACTTAAAAAATTTTAAAGTTTATATTGGTAAATATTTACATATGACCAAAGCAGAAGACGGCAATCTTGGGAATAGAATTTTTGGATCAAATTCATTGATTTGGGAATCATCAAAAGAAAGAGATAATTTGAAAGAATTTTGTCAAAGCATTGGGTATCAAATTCTAAGTTCAATTGCAGAGAGAAAGAATTGGGACGAAGATAGAAGAGTACAAAGTTCTTTAGGCTATAGTGATTTACAGCAAGTTATAATATTTCCTTATAGTGTGCCTAAGACTACTCTGCCTATTTTATGGTGTGAAGGAGAAAACTGGAAACCATTATTCCCAAATACTTAATTAAATAATTAGCCTCAAAAAAATATATGGTAATTGATCATTGCCATTTGAATATCTAACGTGCGATGGAAAACCTGAAAACTTCATTACGTTTAAAACTGTCCCAAGATGAATTAAGCATTGAAGATGTTCAAAAGATTGCAGAACAGATTGACCAAGCAGCAGCGAACATTACCCGTTTGTAATTCAATACACGATTTAAAAAGATTAAATTAAATGATG
>NZ_DJDC01000128.1:0-9637 GCF_002430855.1 Acinetobacter sp. UBA5934
CTTAGGCCGTTAAACCTGCTTCCAGAACATTAAATAAATCATCAGCAATTGATGTTCCAAACTGGTCATCAATTTCACGGATACAGGTTGTACTGGTAACATTAATTTCAGTTACGTAATTGCCTATCACATCCAGACCCACAAAAATCAGGCCTTTTTCACGTAAGTAAGGACCTACTTTTGCAGCAATGGCTTTATCATTTTCACTTAAAGGACGAGCTTGCCCCAAGCCACCTGCTGCCAGGTTGCCACGTACTTCGCCATTTTGTGGAATACGTGCCAGACAGTAAGGGACAGGTTCACCATTAATCATCAAGATACGTTTATCCCCCTCTACAATTTCCGGGATATAACGCTGTGCCATAATTGGTCGCGTGCCATTATTGGTCAACATTTCAATGGTTGATCCAATATTGATGCCATCTTGATATAAACGGAAAATACCGGTACCGCCCATACCATCCAGTGGTTTGACAATTACATCGACATGTTCTTTCAGAAACTCGCGAATCAAGCTGTCTTGTGAAGTCACCAAGGTTGGTACCTGAAGCTCAGGGAACTGGGTAGCAAACAGTTTTTCATTACAGTCACGCAGGCTTTGCGGCTTGTTGATAATCCATGCCCCTTCACGCTCTGCCTGTTCCAGGATATAGGTGGTATAGACAAAGTTCATATCGAACGGAGGGTCTTTACGCATTAACACCACGTCATACGCAGCAATGGATTCTTTTTTCTTTTCGCCCAATTCATAATAATGGTTATAGTCTTCAAACACTTTCAGAGGTGAAATCAAACCGAAGGCTTTACCTTGATCGATATATAAATCTTGCTGTAATGCATAACCTAACTCATGTCCACGGCGCGACGCTGCCCACAGCATTGCCATAGAGGAATCTTTTTTCAGGTTTACATTTTCGATGGGATCCATCACAACAAGTACGCGCATATCGATCTGCTCATGTATTTTTAAATTGAGAAAAGTATAGCGGAGTTTAATCTTTCTTTTTTCTCAATTTTAGTAAAGCTTGTATCGAATACTTGGAAAGCTCACAGGAATACTTTATGCAACAAGCCATTATTGGATTTCATTTAGATGAAGAAAATCATTGGGTCGCAGACCTCGCTTGTGGGCATACCCAGCATGTACGGCATAACCCGCCTTGGCAAAACCGCCCTTGGGTAATCACTGAAGAAGGACGCAAAGAAAAATTAGGTGTGATGTTGGAATGCAAGAAATGTGATGAAATAATTTGATTTCATTTATTTTGCTTTCTCAGTTGTTGGATAGAGAATTTCTTATCATTTTTTTTATATTTATATACTCTGTTTATTCTACCTAGCCTTTGATCACGCTCTTTTATAAATTTTATCTCATGTAATCTTCTCTGTAGTTCAAATTCATCCCATTCATTTTTTTGATCATTAAATTTTCTTTCTACTAATGAATACTGTTTTTTAAGATTTTGATTAATATCACCTATATCTTTCTGCATTTTCTCCAATACTTGAGGTACAGACTCTTCAAAAGGTTTCCCTAGTTTATAAGTATCCTTATACTCAGATGCATCTATTTCATATTCACGAATAAATTTTTTACCGTTCAGATCCGTAAATTCTACTCGTGCAATTATAATTGTCTTAAAAAAATCATCACTTGTTATTCCATCGTGATCACCTCTATAAAAATTCAAATATCTAGTATTTTTGTAATCTAAAGGCGCTAAATAATTAACTCCGTCCATCATAAACTTAGAGCTATTGAATATATTTATTATACGCCGAGCTATATTTGTAGATTCATTATTTAATGATGGATGTGGCTTCAAATGAATCTTAAGATTAAAAGCTCCACCTCTACCAGTATTCGTTAATTTTAGCCGTAAAAGACTAATGTGATAGTCTATGGTTTCTAGCTTTACATCAACAAAAGGGTCTGTTTGAGCTTTGCGAAGTTCCCTATTTTCTTTTCAACCTAAGAATGTTGCTATCGATGCGATACTTGCTGCAATAGCTGAAAAACTAGCTACTAATAAATTCCAGTCTAGATGCATTTTAATTTTTAGAAAAAAATAAAGCCCTATCATGGATAGAGCTTTATTAAAAATCAATAGTTTGTATTAAGTATTAGATACCGTATTTCACACGATATGCTTCCATTTTCGCTAAAGCGTCTTTGTCACCTTTCGCATCCAGGAAATCCATTAAATCTTTCATGGTAATCAATGCATGCACAGGAATTTCTAATTCTTTTTGCACTTCCTGAATCGCAGACAATTCACCTTGACCTTTTTCCTGACGATCAAGCGCAACCAATACACCGGCAATTTGTGCACCGGCATTTTTAAGAATGGTCACCACTTCACGAATGGCAGTACCCGCAGTGATCACATCATCAATAATCCAGACTTTTTTGCCTTCAACAGAAGCACCAACCAATACCCCACCTTCACCGTGATCTTTGGCTTCTTTACGGTTAAAGCCCCAAGGCACACTCACGCCATGATTTTGTGAAAGTGCAACAGCAGTTGCCGCAACAAAGGGAATACCTTTATATGCAGGGCCAAAAATCACTTCAACGTTGTCACATTCAGTTAATTTTGCAGCATAGCCTGACGCCAAGCCAGTCAAGGCTTCGCCGTCATTGAGCAAACCTGCATTAAAAAAATAAGGACTCACACGACCCGATTTTAAAGTAAACTCACCAAATTTAAGCACACCACGTGATAATGCAAGTTCGATAAAAGCTTGAGGGTTAAAAGTCGCTTGCGACGTCATGAGGTGCTCCAAAATTCATAAATAGAGGTAAGACTTGCGCATGATACCAAAGAGTAGCTATCCAAGTGATCAAAAAATTCTAAGAGTCGTTTCAATTAACGTAAATGGCTTGCGTTCATCAGTGACCAAAGGTTTGCTGGAATGGATGGAACAGTCAGATGCCGATGTCATTTGCATGCAGGAAAGCCGGATCACCCATGCGCAGTGGACTGAAAAATTTAGACCTGAAGGCTGGTACACACATCTGTTTCCGGCAGAACGTGCAGGCTATGCCGGTACCGCCATTTATAGCCGCCTGCCTTTTGTTTCGGTCAAAGATGGCTTGGGTTTCGAACTGGCAGATTCGCAAGGCCGTTTTATTAGCGCTGAATTCGATCTAGGTTTGGAAAAACCTGTTCATATCTGTTCACTGTATTTACCTTCAGGTTCATCGGGTGAGGAAGCGCAAGCACGTAAAGATCACTTTTTAGATCAATACCAAGACATTCTAAAACAATGGCGTGATGAAGATAAATCGATCATTGTCTGTGGTGATTACAACATTGTGCATAAACGCATTGATATTAAAAACTGGACAGGTAACCAAAAATCTTCCGGTTGTTTACCACACGAACGTGCCTGGCTAGATCATATTTATGATGATTTGGGTTATGTCGATACTTTCCGTGAAGTACGTAAAGAAGCCGAACTTTATTCATGGTGGTCAAACCGAGGCCAAGCCCGTGCCAAAAACGTCGGTTGGCGCATTGATTATCAGGCCTGCTCACCGGACTGGAAAGCACGCACAGTCAATGCTTGGGTATATAAGGACAACTGGTTTAGCGATCACGCACCGGTCATTATTGATTATAAAATCTAAACAATAACCTCATGTTGAGTGAACAACTGTTCACTTAACACCCTCTAAAATCCTACACCACTTGACGCGTTTGTGTATTTTTATACAACTGTTTTAAGCGCATTATACTCACACGGCACAGGGATATGTCAGGAAGACAGCAAAAGGATAGGACGCCGTAGGATGAAACAAAATAAACCACTTCGGTAGCTTATTTTGCAAGGATGTGACAATGGACGTTGAAATGAGACCCGCATGATCAGGATGATTAAATGCGGGTTTTCTCTATTTGAGCTATACAATTTTTTATAGCCACCACACCAATCAAAAACTAAGTTATTTTTCTCTATGCCACTATATTGGCAAATCTCAATGTCAGTTTGATGACAGCTAAATCTATTTCTTAATTTTAATACTTTTAATTCACTCTAGAGCTTGCAGGCGATTTTCGCTACGCTATTGAACAATAGAAAACGGATTAATTGACTTATGCTTAAGATTTATGGCATCAAAAACTGTAATTCAATGAAAAAGGCCTTTGACTTGCTGAATGAACTCGGCCTTGCCTATGAGTTTCACGATTACAAGAAACATGGCATTGCTGCTGAAACGGTAAAAACCTGGCTGGATGCCAAAGGTCAGGACGTTATTCTTAATAAAAAAGGCACCACTTGGCGCAAACTCAGCGAAGCGGAACAACAAACGGCTTTGGCCAGTGAAGACAATCTTATTGCAGCGCTCACTCACCAGAACAGCTTAATCAAACGTCCAGTGCTTGAAACCGCTTCAGGTTATATTGTGGGCTTTGATGAAGAAGCATATGGGGCATTAAAGTAAACCTTCTGTCCCAGCAATATTAAAAAGCCTGAGAATGTCAGGCTTTTTTGTTTAATCCATTTGGCTCAGCAAACTTAGTTTGCACGAATCCAGGTTTGGTTACGACCTAACACTGATACGCCAATAAAGCCGCGTAATTCTAGCGTTTTACCGCCATTCGCGATTTCACCCTTTAACTTGTAAGTTTTGCCTGAAGAAGGGTCAAGAATGGTGCCTTCATCATAATTTGTGCCGCCCACATTTTTAAGACCGTGCACGATCTTTAAACCTTTTAGAGATTTATTATGGTATGGACCTTCACATTTTTTACACGCCTGTTCTTCGCCCGGTGTCAAAACTTTTTGAATACTCGCAGACAATGTGCCATTTTTTTGTTCAGTAAATTTTACGATTGCTTTCGGTTGTTTTGTTTTATCGTCAATCGTTTTCCAAACAGTTCCATTTAAAGGATCAGCAGCATTCGCCAAAGCTGTTAATCCGAGCAATCCTAATGCAAGAGCAATTTTTTTCATTTTTTTTCGTTTCCTAGTCTAGTGTAGACGGCCTTAGTATTAAAAATTCACAACATATTTGCAATTTTTCCGTGTGACCGTTTAGTGTAATCTTGTAACTTGAAATGGTAAATATCCAGTCATCTCCAAAAGATAGAACAAGATGGAAAAAACATGAAGATAAGTCCGTTATGGAAACAATTAATTACAGAAAGATTTTTAAAAACCACGATTCGTCTGCCGAGCCAATTTAATTTACCCCCGAATTCAGCACGTTTTGCGATAGAACAAATGTGTCGGTTATTTCCGCAGAATAAGGACGTGAATATTCGTCCAATCCGTCTTGCCGGTTTGCGTGCTGAAGAAATCAAACCTCAGAATGAGGCCACACAGCTGATTTTACATATTCATGGCGGTGCATTCTTTTTAGGATCTTTAAATACCCATCGGGCATTTGTCTCTGACATGGTGGCACGTACCCAAATGCAAGCGCTGCACGTTGATTATCCTCTGGCGCCGGAACAGCCTTTTCCGGAAGCGCTGGATGCACTGTTTGATATCTACAGTACTCTGCTGGTGCAGGGCATACAGGCCAAGGATATTATTTTGTCTGGCGACTCCTGCGGTGCCAACCTGGCTTTGGCCTTGGCGCTTAAAATTCGTGATGAACAGCTGCCTCAGGTCAGTGGGCTGATGCTGCTATCCCCCTTTCTAGATTTAACCCTGACCAGTGAATCTTTACGCTATAACCAGCAACATGATGCCTTATTGTCGATTGAAACCTTAGAAACAGGGATTGATTATTACGTCCCGAAATCTATGGATAAGTCACATCCCTCTATTTCTCCCCTGTTTGCAGATTTAACCGGATTACCCCCGACCCTGGTACAAGTAGGATCAAAAGAAATTTTACTGGATGACGCGCAGCGTTTTAAGGAAAAAGCCGAACAGGCCAATGTAGAAGTGACCTTTAAACTCTATACCGGCATGTGGCACAATTTTCAGATGTTCTATGCCTGGTTCGATGAAGCCAAGCAGGCCATGGCAGATCTGGCCGAGTTTGCCCATGCATTGGATCAAACCTAAATTTATCTAGTGATGAGCTATATTCCATAAAAAAGGTCAGCCGAAGCTGACCTGAGTGAAATCATAGCGTGCATGATTTTAAATTATAGACTTTGTACCTGAGCTAAAGCGCTGGCAATCGCCTGATCTTTTGACTCTGCACCCATATTCACGCCTTCTGCACGAATAATTTCGACATCACTGACACCGGTGAAGTTAAATACAGTTTTCAAAAAACCTTCCTGAAAATCTGCCGGGCTATTTTCACCATATACACCGCCACGACTGCTGGCGATATAAGCTTTTTTCTCACCCGCCAGACCAACAGGACCATTTTCAGTATATTTAAAGGTTTTACCCGCCACACTAATACGGTCAATCCAGGCTTTTAAAGTAGAAGGCAAGCCAAAGTTATACATTGCTGCCCCTACTACAACTACATCAGCCTCCAGATACTGCTGAATAATTTTTTCACCTAAGGCTGCCTGTTCAGCATCTTGCCCCATCAAAATTTCAGCGGTTAAATGTGGAATAGTCTGTTTTGCCAAATCCAGATATTCTACGGTTGCATCTGCATGCTTGGCTTGCAATTGACTGACAATTGCCTGACTCAACTGACGTGAAACAGAGGCATCACCTAAAATACTAGAATCGATATGTAAAACTTTCATGCCTGTTACCTTCATCTTTATTTATTCACTGCAGACATTTTAATCGAACACAAAAAATAGAATAATATGCCTACACATGACACACCGTTCCATTTTTAAAACAACGACACTATAAGCTCAGTACTTTTTTACCCAAAAGTACAAAATATAGCCATTACCATGTACGAAAAAACGTGCTATGTTGTGAATTATTAAAAATAAATCTACTTAACTCACATTAATTCAGAATTTAAAGAACTAGGGATTACATCTATCGAATGAAGCCAATCTTTTCACCGAATCACACCTTCACGTTCAAAGAAAAAATTGCGAAATACCTGTTAGAAGATGGGGGCGTAATGAACTGGAGTGTCCTGAATAAATGCATTTTGATGCTGATTTTAGGAAGTTCGGTGCATCTGATCTGGATTATCTGGAAAGTATTCGTACTTTTATCACCTGACGTCTGGCTCTGGGTAAATTTACCCTTGCTCAAACTACAGCTAGAAATGAATATCCTGATGTTGGCCATCTTTATTGGGCTGATTTACCCATGTTCGGTATGGCGTAAAAAAGCCTGGGTACAGCAATACCTGCCCTATATATCTGTAGGCATTTTGGTCATTTCCTTATGTCGTGATGGGTATGTGGTCGGCGTGCTCAGTCCGGCCACCATGATCACGTATATGTGCCTGCTCACTGTAGGTTTAGTGCTGTTTAGCCGTAAAATCGTTTATTTTGCCCTTATCCCCGCCACATTATTTTTATTGGTCTGCGGCTATTTAAGTGTACAAGGTCAGATCAGTTACGGACCGCTATTTTACCTACACACCCTGCCCTACCAAAATATGTTTTGGGTTCTCACGATGATGTATTTCATCGTCCCTATTTTAATTACCTGCCTCATTTTATTTGAAATTTTACTCAGTCAGTGGCGTCACCGGGAAAAACTGATTCAACATTTAAGTCAGGTGGATCCGTTAACCAATGCGCTTAACCGACGCAGCATCAATTACTGCCTGGAAAAACTGGAACGTAAACCAAGTCAGTCTTATGCGCTGGTGTTAATTGATCTGGATCATTTTAAGCGTATTAATGACCATTATGGGCATGATAAAGGTGATGAAGCCCTGATACAGGTCAGCCAAATCCTGTCTCATATGATTCGTGATAGTGATGTAGTCGGCCGATTTGGTGGAGAAGAATTTATTCTGATTCTGAATCAGTCTTCTTTGGAACAGGCACACAGTATTGCGGAACGTTGCCGCCAGGCGATTCAACAAGTTGCTCTATATAGTGATGCGGGAGAAATCATTCCAATCACTGCAAGTTTTGGTATTGCGCTATCCAGCCACTCAGTAAATCCACAACAATTGCTCAGCCAGGCAGACAAGGCACTGTATGTTGCCAAAGCCTGCGGGCGCAATCAGGTCAAATGCTATCAGGAAGAGTTGTTTACTGAACCCAAACCCTGCTAAAGCGGCTGCTGTTGATACGACTCTAAATAATTTACCCACATCTCTTCTTTCAATGCCCCTTCAATCCACAATTTCATGGCCGGATGCCGCAGCATGGTCTGCATATATTGCTGTGTAGATTCACCGACAGGTAAGGCATAGGTCATGAGCCGGGTTACCACCGGAGCATAAAATGCATCGGCAATGGAAAATTCACCACATAGAAATCCGTTCACATCGGGACGTTCTGACCAAATCTGCTCGATACGTGCCACCTCCTGACGAAGTTCGGCATTGTCCTGCCACAAGTGTTTGCCTACCTCAGCTAAATGGGCGCGAATATTCATGCCACAGGCATTGCGTAAACTGGCAAATCCACTGTGCATTTCCGCCGTAATACAACGCGCCCGTGCCCGCTGTTTCACATCTTGCGGCCATAAATGCTGATCTGAGTGCTGTTCGGCCAAATATTCACAAATCGCCAGTGAATCCCATAACATCAAGTCATGATCGATCAATACCGGAACTTTACCATTGGAGTTAATGGCCAATACATCCTGTTTGAATGTGCCGGTGTTACGTTCTACGGGAAAGGGAATCATGATTTCTTGAAACGGCAAATGAAATGCCTTGAGCACTAACCAAGGGCGCATAGACCAGCTGGAATAATTTTTATTGGCGATATAAAGCTGATACATCACATTATGATCCTATCTGCTGTTGAAACAGATCAAGCTGTTTCAGTAATTCAGTCTCGTTAAAAGCACCGGTTAGACGTAAACCACGAATTTCCCGTTGCGTTGTATCTAAGAATAAATAGGTAGGCGGCCCTAAAATATCCCACTGATTCAATAAGGCCTGATGCGTTGCATCATAGTCACTCAAATCCAGTTTAATCAGAAAATACGGCGCAAGAGCTTGTTGTACTTGAGCCGATTTTAGCACCCGATGTTCAATAGGCTGACAGGCCACACACCAGTCTGCATAGACATCAATAACAATTGCCTGATTGGATGGCACACTGCTTAAGAGCTGCTGAAATTGATCTGCTGTTTTTGCCACATGCCAAGTGGCATGGGTGCTGCTCTGCCCGACAAAAAACCGTTGGCTGTGCTGATATTGAGTATAGGCCAAATAGGGAATCGCCACGAGTAAGACCAGTACATATAAAGCCCGGAGCGGGGTCTGTTGCCGAATGCGAAAGAGAATATAAGCAATAAAACAGATGCCCAGACCCAAACCTGCCCATTGCAACCAGGCCTCAGAAATGAGCGGACGAATAAAATACAGTGCCAGGGCTAACATAATAAAGGCAAACAATACCTTAATCTGGTGCATCCACAGCCCTGCTTTAGGCAGTACCTTGGAACCTAATACACTGGCCAGTAGCAAGGGCGTGCCCATACCAAAACCCAATGTGAACAGTAAGATTGCGCCCTGCCACTGACTTTGGCTTTGCGAGATAAATAACAGTGCCCCGGCCAGCGGAGCAGTCATGCAGGGACCCACCAGCAGTGCCGAGAT
>NZ_DJDC01000168.1:0-1912 GCF_002430855.1 Acinetobacter sp. UBA5934
GAACAAAGCCGTTTCTGGAAATTGATTAGCCATGAAGAAGGCAAAATGTATGGGGTATTTAATTCTACTGAGAAGCAGATTATCTATGACTGGATTGCTGGCACATTTTTCAAAGACTCGAATTTGCCTCCTCAACGAATAAAGCTACCACATAAAAACAAAGATGATTTTATGTTCAGTTTTCTATCAAATGACGAACTTGAAGACATTCAACAGCAGATATCCGAGAGCGGGAATTTGGCTATAAAGATGAATAAATTACTGCCTTATTTGGCACCACATGCCCATCATCGTGAAACAGGACTGTGGTGTACCCAACGTTTCGTAGATTTCCTGTTTCCGTTTTTAAGCGACAAAAATTTATCCAGGTATTAATTAGATGTGAATAAAGGCTTTATTCATATGGTTTTCATCCGTTACAGACTAACCAACAATTATAGGTAGGAATATGGACCCTAAAGCAAAGAAAAGTGAAGTGGCCGGCGCTGATACTTCAGATAAACAAAATAGCAATGCAAAATTGCAACAGTTGGATGAGTTCCGCCGCGATGCCACTGGAGAGGCGCTGACTACCAATCATGGTGTCAAAATTGCGAATAACCAGAACAGTTTAAGAGCTGGCTTGCGAGGCTCTACCTTAATTGAAGATTTTATCTTAAGAGAAAAAATCACCCATTTCGACCATGAACGTATTCCAGAGCGGATTGTGCATGCGCGCGGTGTTGGTGCACATGGCTATTTTCAGGCCTATGCAGGAAATGAAAAATATACCAAAGCGGCTTTCCTGACCGATCCAAATGTAGAAACGCCAGTTTTCGTGCGTTTCTCTACTGTGCAGGGACCGCGTGGTTCTGCCGATACGGTACGGGATATTCGCGGTTTTGCGATTAAGTTTTATACGCAGGAAGGTAACTATGACATGGTGTGCAACAATGCACCTGTTTTCTTTGTTCAGGATGGCATCAAGTTCCCAGACTTTGTGCATGCAGTAAAACCTGAACCTCCTACTGAAATACCTACCGGAGCCAGTGCGCATGATACATTCTGGGACTTTGTCTCATTGGTACCTGAATCTGCCCATACGGTCATGTGGGCCATGTCAGACCGCGCGATTCCAAGAAATTTACGTTCTATGCAAGGTTTCGGGGTACATACTTTCCGTTTGATTAATGCTGAAGGTAAAGCCATTTTTGTCAAATTCCACTGGACACCTAAACAGGGGATGGCTCAACTGGTTTGGGATGAAGCACAAAAAATTGCAGGAAAAGACCCGGACTTCCATCGCCGCGATTTGTATGATGCCATCAACTCAGGCAATTATCCTGAATGGGAACTCGGTATCCAAATTGTAGAAGAAGAAGACGAAATGAAGTTTGATTTCGATCTATTGGATCCTACAAAAATTATCCCTGAAGAATTGGTACCTGTGACACCGATTGGCAAAATGGTGCTTAACCGTAATGTCGATAACTTTTTTGACGAAACAGAACAGATTGCTTTCTGTCCGGGTCATATCGTACCGGGAATCGACTTTAGTAATGATCCGCTATTACAAACCCGTTTATTCTCTTATACCGATACCCAGTTAAGTCGTCTAGGTGGCCCTAACTTCCATCAATTACCGATTAACCGTGCAGTATGCCCATTCCACAATAATCAACGTGATGGTATGCATCAGACATTTGTGCATCGTGGCGCCGCTTCTTATGAACCCGATTCAGTGGACAATAACTGGCCGGTAGAGACGCTTGCTGCTGCACACGGAGGCGGTTTTGAAAGCTATCAGGAACGTGTTGACGGTCGTAAAATCAGGGATCGTAGTGAGTCGTTTGGGGATCATTTTTCACAAGCGCGTCTTTATTACCAAAGCTTGGCACCATACGAGCAAAAACATGTAGTTGATGCTTATACC
>NZ_DJDC01000168.1:2051-7355 GCF_002430855.1 Acinetobacter sp. UBA5934
TTTGATGCTTATACCTTTGAACTTAGTAAGGTACAGCGTTTACATATTCGCGAACGTGAGGTGAAAGAGATCTTAGCCAATATCGATCTTGATCTTGCGCAACAGGTTGGTAAAAACTTAGGTATTGAAGTGCCAGATACAGGTAAATCTTTTAAAACCTCTTCAGTAGAAAAATCTGCTAAGTTGAGTTTTGAAGCTTTTGTACCGGAAGATATCAAAGCCAGAAAAATTGCTGTGCTGGTTCATGACAAGGTGAATGAGGCCAATGTCGCAGCAATCCTGGCTTGGGCACAAGCTGAAAGTGCAGTGGCACATATTCTTACGCCGACACCGGCACCTGTATTAAGTAATGAGCAGTCACCTTTGCCTTCAAATGGGATGCAAAAAGCTGAACCTTCAGTAATGTATGATGCAGTCGTAATCGTGGATGGTGACAACTACAATGCAGTTAAAGCTGATGGTGTGGCTACCCATTACATCCTTGAAGCTTATAAGCATTTAAAACCTATCGTCTTTTTGGGTGATAAAAAAGCCTTGGTTGAAGATTTAAGACTGGTGATGGATAAAGGAACAGTAGTTACTGAAGACTTTAATTCAGTCAACACAGAATTTAAGGATCTGATTCGAGCTCACCGTGTTTGGGAGCGAGAAATGGTCGCTGAAGCTATTCCAGCATAAGTATTTAAGTTTATTTCGTCATAAAAAACCCATCCTCGAGATGGGTTTTTTATATTGGAAGAGTGTTAATTTTTAAAGCTTATTTTCTCGATTGTCTATGGTTGAGCCAAAGACTAAGGGTCAGTTAGCAAATATTATGATTTAATTATAAATTTATTTTAGTTTAAAGTGTTGTTTTAATAATACTATTCAAAAGATATTGTTTATATAGATTATAAGTTGCTGAATACATGGTTTAATTATTTATATATTCATATTATTTTAAATATTATTATAGATGTAAAGGACTTACAAAAAATCTGTATGTATTAGAATTTTATATAATTTATTTTAAAATATATTATATTTATAAATTATTAGCTCTTTAGGTTTGATTTTTATTAATTGAGGGTAATTGATTTTATTAATATATTTTTATTGCAATATTATATTTTGATACATCCTGATTGTTTTTATTCAGTTAACTTAGGTATATGCTGATATAGTCATTCATAATTAGGCTGTTGATTATCATCTAATAATGGCAATAAGGAATAGTGTTATGTCTAAATCAAAATCCCAAAATCAAACAGATATGAATCAAAGGAATCAACCGATAAAACAACCACACCATCTACCACAACAAGACCATAGGCATAATCAGCAAAAAGAGACTGAAAAGCAGTCTCAAAATGAAAAATAAAACAGGAGTTTTTGCGATGGTTATATGAGGTTTAAAGGGGGCGGCCCCTTTAAACAGAACAGGAGTTAATCATGTATATCAGACCTATAAAAGCTCATAAAATGAATGAGGATTTTGACACATCACCTACCGTAATTTACACGGGTGAATATGATCAGGAAAATCACTTGGTGAATGTCTATAACTCATCACAAGAACAATTAACAAAAATCATGGGTAGTAATCAATGGATTTTGAATTCTACTGGCGAGGTATTCTTTATTGAAGAGGATGTACCTTATTTTGCCAATTAAACAAGATCAGGTGAAATGAAGAATGAATACAGCAACCACATATCCACAGAAATTAATAACATTTTATAAGCTTGATAGCCCGGATATTCAGCGAGGCGTATGGGCGAATTATGACAAGAATGGGAATTTTCTTAATCTGACCAATTATTATGGTAAGAGATTAGACCTCATTGGACCAGATCGGGTGCGTATTGAGGGTGAAGTTTGGGTATGTAAAGAAAATTTTAAATAAAACTTATATGTATTAAATATAAAAATTGCATATAAAAGTAGTTAGTAATGTGAATACCACAATAAATACAACCAAAATAAAATTATTAAAATAAAAAAACTAATATATCGTTGTTAATTGAATCAAAAGAAAAATTCATCTCAGTGATTTTAACCTTATAAATTGAAATAAGCCCTTTATATTGAAGAAAGGGCTTATATGAATATTTTTTGCTGTATTTAAGCAGCAACCCATTGGTTTCTGACTTCTGTAGCATCTACATTGAGCATGACTTGATTTTCTTTAATTTCACTTACCCATGAAAGAGGAATAAGGTGATGACTACCTTCTTCATTTCTTGTTAATTTAATTTGATCTGTGCCTTGAAGGTGATCTACTGTTCCTACTTTTTGACCATCTGAAGCAATTACTTCCGCATGTTTAGTAATATCATTTGCATTGATAGTAGCCATTTCATACCTCTCCTATATAGCGGTAATCTCGCACTATTTAATTTAAGACATTCTCTAATCTTTCGCGCTATATATATGCAAAAGGGAACAAATCTTTAAGCAATTTTACCTTAGTACATACATATTATGCTTTAGAAAGAAATTTTACTTTTAATTAAAATCTATACAGAAATTGAGCATTCAATCCTCTCTCTTCTTTATAATTTTATGTTCTATAAAAAGGTAAGAGAAATAATTATAATCGATTATCTCACTTAGAACTCTTTAAAATGAAAGACGTTCAACTAAGAATAAAGGATCTAAAAGTTAATATAGAATATTAAAGTCACGTTTCTGCTGCACGATTTTTGGGAACAGCTAGATATTCATCCTGCATTTCAAAAAAGAATTGATTCGCTTCATCATTTTGACAACTTAACCAATCCATCCGCGCATTTTCAGGAATAATGATGACCGAGCGTTTTTCATCTTTTGGCGCGTGAAATTGCCGCATAAAAGGATGATAGTCAGCATTGATGGTGAGCAGGCTCATGGAGCGAACGGGTTTATTCTCAATGACGGCATTTTCATAAATGGCGGCGAGGGTAAAGGGTAAGCCATCTTGTCGAGAAATGGCATACCAATGCGGTCTGCCATCTAGATATTTGGGTTCAAAAATGGCTTCTACAGGTACCAGAGCAAATTGATTTTTATGCCAGGCGTGACGAAAGCTGGGTTTGGTTGCTACTGTCTCAGTTCTGGCATTATAGGTGTGGCGACCATATTTTAATTCTTTTGCCCAAAAAGGGATAAGGCCAAACTTGGCAACATCCCATTCAGGTTGATCCGCTCCATGTATTAAAATTGGGGCATCGTATAATGGATAAATAGGATCAGGATATTCGAACTGTGGTTCTGAGAGACCCAGAAGAAATGCTCTATTTTTTTTAATCGCTTCAAAATTTGCACACATAGGTCAATCCCTATTTTTTAACCCTCATTACAGCAAAAATATGTAAGCTGACTTACTGATGCTTCCAAATTTAGCACTATGTCTGCTCAAACAAATAATAGTTAGTTAATGTTTATTTTTAGCTGGGAGGGCAATAATAAACAGCTCATCCAGTGAAGTTGTTGGGAACAGAATAGTTGGGCGAAATTAAAGTTCATCATATTCATAGCTAGATAAGTTGATTTCGGCTTGGCTGAAAGATTCTTCATAATGAGTATTTAGAAAAACCTCTGCTTCAGTTTGAGTAATAAAAATTTTCGCTACATTTTTGTCTGCCGTCCAATACCATGGGCTAGCTATGGCTAAATCCAAGTCAGATATTTGCCAATTCTGGCAATCATTAAATTGATCTCGATAAGCGAGAAAGCTTTGATTCTTTTTAATGCAATAGAGTGTCATTGGTACTAACACCTTTATGGGTAAAATAAGATTTTAAAGGAGTTGATTTATTGAAAGCTTTTAAGAATTGTGAACAGTCATAGCATATATGTTAAAATATAATAATTATCATGTTGTTATATTAATTTTGTAATTACATTGTCAGATAAATGATAAAAAAGCCGAGTTATAGAATATAAGCCGCTAAATCAAATAAAGCTCTTATGAAAGAGCTTTATTTGATTGTAGAATATATATTTTAATGGTGTCTTTTTTTCTTGCCGCCACCATCTTGCTTATTTACGGTAGCCCACGCAATGCGTTCAGCATCTTCCTCGGGAAGTCCACGTTCTTTTTCACTTTCCTCAATGTGTTTGGCTTGCCGCTTTTGTTTGTCTGTATAAGATGATTTATCGCCTTTAGACATAATTAATCCCTCTTTAGATTGACAACTTTATTCATTTAATCAAAATAAAATGAATGATAAGTAATAATATGTCGCTGTTTGGTTCTGAATCTAATTCAGGTGATTTACGGTATTTAAAATATTTAACCATTAATGATCGTACCGCCATTTACATGAATAACCTGTCCGGAGATATAACTGGCTTCATCTGAAGCAAGGAATAAATAAGCAGGAGCGACTTCACTTGGCTGTCCCATTCTTCCCATAGGAGTATCTTTACCAAAATCTTTTAGTTGCTCTTCATCAAAACTGCTTGGAATTAAAGGGGTCCAAATCGGACCAGGCGCTACACCATTTATCCTGATTCCAGTTTTATTTTTTAATAAATTTGTAGAGAGACTACGGGTAAACGAAGTAATTGCTCCTTTGGTACTTGCATAATCAATTAACAGGTCATGGCCATGATAGCTGGTAATACTTGTGGTATTGATGATGGAGTCACCTTCCTTCATATAAGGAATGACCAATTGAGCCAAGTAAAACATGGAAAAAATATTGGTCTCAAAAGTCTTGAAAAGCTGCTGGGTATTAATGTCGGTAATATATTTTTGAGGGTATTGCACACCGGCATTATTAATCAAGATATTGATGGCTCCGAATTCTTGCAGCGTCTTTTCTACCATTTTCATGATTTCATCATGATTCTGTAAATCGCATTTTAAGAGCAGGCAACGGCGGCCTTCAGCTTCCACCATTTTCTTGGTTTCTTCGGCATCTCCATCTTCTTCCAAATAACAGATGGCAATATCGGCACCTTCGCGTGCAAATAACACCGCGATTGATCTGCCAATACCGCTATCGCCACCTGTAATTAGAGCCACTTTATCTTTTAACTTATTACTTCCTTGATAGTTGGGTTTAATAACTTCAGGCTGTGGATGCATTTTAGACTGAATGCCAGGTTGATGTGTCTGTACTTCAGTGGACGGAGTTTTAGGATAATCGGTCATCTTGTTTTCCATTATTGTTAAAATGCCTGGAAAATATACTAGGGAATTTTTTGAATAATCTATCTTGTCTAAACATTAAATAACATAATTTATGAAAAACTTATCAATCATTAACTTTGATATTTCTTTTTCTATCCTTCTTTTTCCTTTTTAGAAATTAAAGCTAAAACAATTTACATTCA
>NZ_DJDC01000169.1:0-5587 GCF_002430855.1 Acinetobacter sp. UBA5934
AGAAGAAGCGTTAAATGCTGCTTTTTTTGAACGTGCTGATGAATTTATTAAACAGGCCAATGAATTTTGTCGTGTTGAAAAAGGTTCCCAAGTAAAACCTGCTGAAATGCGCGGACAAGTCAGTGCTGCCATGTTGTTCGCCACTGCCCGTTTTAATACCTGGGTTGCGGCCAACAATTTTAAAGATGGCAATGAAATGCGTGACGCCAAAGATCAGGTGATGTCTTACATCATGCAGCAGTTCCAGATGATGCTGGAAGACAACTATGACGAATACTGCGAACAGTTTGAAAACTATCTTCGCTTCCGTCATAACGAAGAATTTCATGCCAACAAGCATGACCATGATCATCAGCACTGATCAGAAGTTAAAAAGCCCATTAGGGCCTCTGTTGTCCCCTAGTGGAATTCCAGGTGTTTGATTTGTGGGTGTGGCAAGGATGCCACACATTCCCCATCACGACAGGATGTCGTGTATAGGGAATAAAGACTTTTGCCTACTTTTGGTCTGTCAAAAGTAGGATTCAGCCTACACAAAGTGACTTAAACTTTTAAAGAAAAGATAAGACTGTGAAAAAAACAAAATACAAATAAATATCAATAACTTAAATTCAAAATATCATCATGTCGCTTTGGTGCTGAAATAAAACTCAAATTATGGGACAGCAATGCCATCAGGGCTTTTTTTATGTCCTGAATTTTTGGATAAAAGGTCATTTAAAGCCAAGGCACTTTACAGTATGGTTAAATAACAGAGATTTGCTGAACTAAGGACACACATGCAACAGCTGGATTTTGCAATTATTGACTCGCATATTCACCAATGGGATCCTTATAACACGCCCCATGCAGCGGCTTTGGCGGTTAAATTATTGGGTAAACATCCTTATTTGCTAGATAAATTTGTGCGTTTGGTGAACTCCGATGACCTGATCGAAACCATTGGCTTGACCAATCATGTGACGGCGCCTTATTTGCCGGAAAATTATCTCGAAGATATTGGCCATTATCAGGTAGAACAAGTGGTGCATGTCGAAGCCAGCTGGCATAAAAATAAAGGTAAAGGCGTGATTGGGGAAACCCGTTTTATTGAATCCCTACCTTTTAACGAAGAAACGGTCAAACTCGGTGGCATTGTGGCAACAGCAGATCCGAGGGACAGTAATTTCAAGAAGATTTTGCAATTGCATAAGAAAGCTTCACCGCGCTTTAAAGGTATTCGCAAAATGGCGGCATTGCATGAGGATAAAGAAATCCATGCCTGGACAGATGAACCACATTTATACCGCAATAAAAAGTTTTTAAAAGGTTTTGAAGCCATCGCACAAAACAATTTAACATTTGATGCCTGGGTTTATTCGACTCAACTCAGCGATGTAATTGCCCTAGCCAAACAGTTCCCGGAAACTTCAATTGTGCTTGATCATTTCGGCACACCTGCCGGATTATTTGGAAAAGTCGGCTCAATTACCGGACTGACCAAAACCGCACGTGAAAATATTCTGGTCCGCTGGCAAGACGATATGGCTGAACTTGCCCTGTGTCCAAATGTCTATACCAAAATGTCAGGTTTACTGATGCCGGTATTAGGCCATCAATTTCATAAGCAAGGTCGTCTAGCCAGCAAGCAGGAAATCTATGATCTGGTGCTACCCCTGATCAGTCATGTGCTACAGAATTTTGGCAGTTACCGGGTCATGTTTGCTTCCAATTTCCCTATGGATCGGGTCAGTAGTTCACTACTCAACATCATTGATGCCTTGAGTGATGCAGTAGTGGCGTGTGATCCTAATGCCTTGGAACGAGTGTTTCACCATAATGCGAAGCAGTTTTATCGGCTTTAATCACCTCTCCTAACCCTCTCCTAGAAGGAGAGGGAAAATGGGAAGAAGGATTAAGAATCATGACTTGGTTTGTGGTTTTCCATACTGGTCTGCCATGACTTCCACCAGCTGACCCAGTTTGACATATTTCTTGATCACGGCATCTACATCTGCCTTGGTCAATTTAGCCAAAGCCAGGTCACGTTTTTCACGGAACAGCAAGTCGCGCTGATGTTCCAGTTGCGGCATGAGCATTGCGTGGATATTGCGTTCATCTTCCAAAGCAGTCACCCGTTTTTTCAGAATATTGGCTTTGGCCGCCTCCAGCTCCTGTTCAGTTACTCCTTTAGTGAGTAAATCATTCAGCACTTTATGTACCCCTTGTGAAACTTGTGCTGACTTCGCTGCCGTGTAGTTAGCCTCAATAGTCAATGCACCTGAATCCATCCATTCATCCAGATCAAGATCACTGCCAAAACCATAGACCAGCGCATTTTTCTCACGCAGTTCTTGGGCTAAACGTGAAGAGAGTTGCGAATCACCCAAGATATAACTAAACACCATTAATGCTGGCGCATCGGCATGATTAGAACCCACCGGTAAAGTCAAAATGGCCTGATAATTACCAAATTCACGTTGTTCTGATAAAGCATGGATTTTTTGCGCCTGATAAGCCTGATAATCAGAACTTAGACGTTGATAAGGCAGTTGGGCTTTCCATCCTGAAAATTCATTTTGCAGCAATTTAAGCATGGGCTGAGCTTGATAATCACCGGTGATGGTAATCTGTGCATGATTACTCACAAAAAAGTCCTGATAGAGCTGTTTCACCTGCTCCACGGTTGTCTGTTTAATCTGCTGCTTGGCAAGATCCGGCTCAAAATGGTAACGCAAATCCCCCGGTTGATAGGTTTCAAGCAAGCGGGTCATGGTCAGCGCCGCAACCGTTTCAGGTTCGGTATATGGACGGTCCAGGCTCGACAGACTTTGCGATTTAATCAGGTCAAATTGAGATTGTTCAAATTTTGGTGTTTTCAAAACGTCGAGCATGAATTTGAAATAATCATCAAATTTGTCTTTTTTCGCCACAATCTGAATGGTAATACTATTTGCAGATGCAGTCGCCGTTGCCCCACCACCCGCTTCAATCGATTTGTCTGCAATATCCTGCAAGCTGTGTTGATCTGAGCCACGCAACAATAGATAAGCCATCAAATCCAGCACTTCACCCTTATTGAACAAAGATTTGTCCGTACCAAAGTCTACAGAAATGGTGGCATAGGTTTTATCATCACGGGTAGATGTCGGATATAAAGCATAGGCAATACCATTCTTCAGCTTGCCACGCTGAATTTTCTTTTCAGTATCCAGCAAATACTGTTTCGAGGTTTTGACATATTCCGCTACTTCCTGCTTATAGACACTGCTTTCTTTGAGCGGTTCTTCCTGGGCAGCAGTCTGATCCAGGGTTTTAGGCTGTTCAGCCGCTTGTTGTTGCTGCAAGGCTTTTTTCTGATCTTCCGGAGTCGGCTGGATGTCCCCGGAAATGCGATGTTCTGGCACTAAAAACTGGGTCAGGGTCTGATTGACATCGCCAAGCTTCAGCTGCTTCACATTATTCAGATCGTTAAAGTACTGTGACCAATTACCCTGATAAGCCACATAATAATCACTCAATCGACCACCTAATGCAGTAGCACTACTCAGAATACTGTCTGCCTGATTCTGCATCAGATTTTTCACTCTGTTCAGTTCGGTCTCATCAAAGGGCTTATTTTTTTCAACACCCGTAACCAATTCGGACTGAACTTTTTTTGCATCGTGATTTGGAGCATAAATTGCACCCATAAACACCAGATTGAAATCTTGATCCAGCCAGGTGCTGGATTGAACACCGGTACTTAAACCGGTTTCCACCACGCTCTGATATAAATGTCCACTTGGCTGCATGGTATATAAATAAGGTGCCAGCGCTAAAGCAGATTTGATCTTTTCATTTTTGCCATTCAGGTAAATATTGAATTTGGCCAGATCACTGCCTTTTTTTACCACATAGTTGCGGTTTTTAATCTTTGTAGAATCCAGTGCCGGAACCTTGTTTTGTACAGGAATCTGACGCGCAGCAATTGGGCTGAAGTTTTTATCAATCTGTTTTAACACTTCCGCTTTATCAAATTTACCTGTAATCACCATCACCGCATTATTTGGTGCATACCAGCTGCGGTAAAATTTATTTAGCTCATCCATTTTAATGGACTGTAATTCTTTTAAATCGCCAATCGGTAAACGTCCCAGATACTGGTTGCCATAAGCCGATTTCCACATCTGGTCCATCATCACTGCAAAGGGCTGATCCATACGCACTTCACGTTCACGCTTTACAATGGCAATTTCCGAAGGGACAAACTTTTCTTGCAGCACCAGTTTATCCATACGTTCTGCTTCAAGATGAATCACTTCATTAATGGCATTCTGTTCGGGACGGATCACATTGGTATATTTGGTGGAATAATAGTCGGTACTGGCATTGGTCATTAAGGTGTATTGATCTAGTCGGCGCTGAAATTCTTCACCTTTGATATTCTGTGTACCCTTAAATGCCAGATGTTCGAGCAAATGCGCCAAACCGCTTTTATCTTGCGGATCATTGAGTGAACCGGTCAGATAGACCGTATTCATAAAGACTTTATTTTCTTTGTTATTTTGCGCCAGCACCACGCGAAAACCATTGTCTAACTTATATTCTTCAATCTTCTGCTCAGATTTAACTAAAATTGGTTGTGCCCAGGCAGTTGCACTAAAACCAACAAATAATAATGAGATAGTAAGTTGTTTGAACCGCATGAGCATAATTATTCCAATTTATTCAGTTAGATGAATTTTTCAGCATCACATCTTAGAAAATGGCGATGATGTTGAGTAGTCACTTTTTGCAAGAATTGCTGCTTATTTCAACAGCTTTGTCGTTCATTTATATCTATATGTTAAAGATAGAGCTCTGCCTGCATATATAGCTTTGCATAACCGGAAATTTCAATTCTTTCGTTTTCAAGCAGTTCACAATATAACTTTCCTCCACGTGCAGATGCCTGATAAGCCAAGATGTCTTTTTTGCCCAATTTCTCTGCCCAAAGCGGCGCAATTGCGGTATGAATGGAACCGGTGACCGGATCTTCATCAATACCATTGGCTGGAGCAAAATAACGCGACACACAATCATAGGGTGCAGCAGCTGGAGCCGTGATCGTCGAATCTAGATACGAAAAACCGCCTTCTGCTTCCGACTGCCTCTGTGACCACTGTTTTAATAATGCCAAATCCGGCATTTCATCTATCACATCCTGCGAATTGCTATATTCCACAATATAAGCCTGACGGTTTAAATACACATTGTTAAATGGTTTGCTTAAAATTTGCTTTAAAATTTCAGGATAATGTTCAATTTTTTTCGCACGCTGAATTGGAAAATTCATTTTTACTTTGCCATTAGCCTCCTGGCTTACCACGAAAATACCGAAATCTTTAACATGAAACCGGATAGTGCGCGCCAAAGTATAATCTTTAAACAGCACAAAACTGCTGGCTAAAGTTGCATGCCCGCAAAAGTTCACTTCAGTGGTCGGGGTAAACCAGCGGATTTCATAATTCTCTGCATCTATAACTTTCACAAATGCGGTTTCAGCCAGATTATTTTCCAGTGCAATCTTCTGCATCAGCGCATCATCCAGCCACAGTTCGGTCACAATCACGGCCGCAGGATTGAG
>NZ_DJDC01000169.1:5690-11047 GCF_002430855.1 Acinetobacter sp. UBA5934
CATAAACAGCTCTGTCGTGAAGGCATCCAGCTGATACATTTTCATATTTATTCCCCAATTTTATGACTAATCTTTGCCAATGCCTGAATTTCAAAGCAGCATCTTTATAATAGAAATATTTAGTTCATCTCATGTATCTATAAATAAAAGCTTATCGCTACGCGTGCTTTTAAATCTTTTGAAATATCATCTACTTTATGGATAGACATTGCAGCATTGTGTTGCGATCTGCCACTAGAAAAAACCTGATTTTAAGGCTAGTTTATTCATATCTCTTTTATCGCTCTGTATCTTATGAATTTTCAAATCCATATGATTGATGTCAAAAATCAATTACAAAACTATATCTGGTTATTAGAACATATCCCAACCAAGGAAGTAGTGGCAATTGATCCGACTGAAGCAGATCTGGTCGAAACCTTTTGTACTGAAAAAGGTTTAAAACTGAGTCAGATTTGGCTGACGCATTGGCATAAAGACCATACTGGCGGTGTACCTGAGCTTTTACAAAATCGTCATATCCCCGTTTATGGCCCACGGGAAGAATTGAGCAAGGTTCCTTTTATCAGTCATCCTTTGCAACATGATGCACAGATCAGTTTTCACGGTTTAAATATTGAGATTATTGCTGTACCCGGCCATACCTTGGGACATATTGTTTATTTTATTGATGCACTAGATGTGCTTTTCTGTGGCGACACACTGTTTGCCATGGGCTGCGGTCGTGTTTTTGAAGGTACCTATGAGCAAATGTACCATTCACTGAATCGCCTCGCGGCTTTACCGGCACGCACCAAAGTCTACTGTACCCATGAATACACGCTGGCCAATGCCAAGTTTGCTTTACATGTAGAACCGGATAACCTTGCGATTCAGCAGCGTTTTGAACAGGTGGAAGCACAGCGTATGCTGGGTCAATGTACCTTGCCCAGCAGCATTGAGCTGGAACTGGAAACCAATCCATTTTTAAGAGCCGATAGCGTCGAAGAATTCCAGCGCTTGCGGCAATTAAAAGATCAGTTTTAATTTATGTATCATATGAAATATTTATAGAAGCTGATGGTTCTGAGCATAAGCATCCAATTCTGCTTGGGTGACCACTTTGGTGGTATTCATTTCATCGACACGAACCAGCAGCAAACCACCCAAAGCAGGTTGATAACGGCGCGCGCTACCAAAAGGTGTATAGGACACTTTGGATTGCTCTGCGAAAATTAACCAGTCTTCATGACCCAGCATGACAGCAACAGGTTCTGCGCCTTGTTGCTGCATCTGTTGAATTTGCTTGAGTACGTTCTGTTCTATGGTATCGGTAGTCATGGCAATTTAGTCATCATCTTAATCAATATTCAACACCCGCCAGAATTTAAAAAATTCCTCGGTACAGTGCAATATATTTTATCGTTTTTTAAAATCAGAAGCACCGTTATTTTTGGGCGGCAATTGCGTTATTAATCATATGAGATTGATTTATTGCTTCAGCCGAATATTTCTTATTCATCGCAAAAAAAATCACTTATAGATAAAAAATTTAGACCACACGGGAAATTGTGTTTAAATATTTCCGTTTCAAAAGAATTGAATTATTTAGAATTAAATATTTTTAAATCAATTTGATATAAAAACATTTTATTCAATACTAGAGTAATTTTTATTCGCAGTTTAATTATTATTTATTCATTTTTTGCATAAAAAAAATACAAAAAAATTATTTTATAAAAAACCTGCTCAAGCTACCCTTTAAAAAAATAGCTGCATCCCTATTAATTATATAACAGCAGTTCGTATCCAAATATACACAAGGAGTTCTCTCGTGAAAAAAGTTGTTAAGGCAAAAAATTTAATTGCATTTCGTATCTGGTTAGAAAAATTGGGCTATTCGGTAAAATCATTGACGGATAATCGTGGCTTTACCTTTAGCTTTAAAAAAGAATATGGTTTGGTCACTTGTGATTTAGCAGGTAATGCACTTGCCATGCAGCTTGGTGAAGAATTTGAAGATCATTTAAAAGCTTAAAAGACTTTTTTCACTTGTGGATCGAGATAAAAACAATAACGGATTCAAATTTTATTAAAAGCCCAGTTTTGGGCTTTTTATTTATATTTACTTTTGTATAGGCAATAAAAAAAGCAAGGTCATATACCTTGCTTTAATATGGTGGGGACGGAGAGACTCGAACTCTCACACCTTGCGGCGCTGGAACCTAAATCCAGTGCGTCTACCAATTTCGCCACGTCCCCATTCGAGTACCAACTTCGTGCTGGATTTTTTTACAACAAAAAAGAAAGGCTATTGACCTTACTCTAATCTGATGGTGGGGATAGAGAGACTCGAACTCTCACGCCCAGAAGGCGCTGCGACCTGAACACAGTGCGTCTACCAATTCCGCCATATCCCCATCAGGGCACCAACTCAATGCTGGATTTCGTACAACAAAAAAGCAAGGTTATTTACCTTGCCTTAATATGATGGTGGGGACGGAGAGACTCGAACTCTCACACCTTGCGGCGCTGGAACCTAAATCCAGTGCGTCTACCAATTTCGCCACGTCCCCATCAGGGTACCAACTAAGTTGTTGGATTTTTTAAAACTTGGCAGAGGATCAAGGATTCGAACCTTGACGAACGGTTTTGGAGACCGTCATGCTACCATTACACCAATCCTCTGTTACTTAATTATCAAGCTAAGTTGACATTTAAGTGGTGGGGACGGAGAGACTCGAACTCTCACACCTTGCGGCGCTGGAACCTAAATCCAGTGCGTCTACCAATTTCGCCACGTCCCCAATGGCTGTGTATATTATAGAGATCGATTACTCATGACAAGACCTTTTTATGAAAAATCCACTTGTTTGTTTAAATAAAAAACAAAAACTGTTTTTCTGTATTTTTCTTAAACAATTTCAGTGATTAAGGTCTGTTTTATCGTGCAAATATCATTAAATCTCTGTTGTTTTTTCTTGGCTAACATTCCTCTTAAACAAGGCTCAAATAGCGAAAAATGTTGTGGCAGTTCAATATTTAACTGCTGGCAATGTAAATAAGCCCAATCTTGGTAATTTCTGGCACTCAAACGCTGTGCACCGAGCCATTCATACAGAACAATGCCTAAAGCATAAATATCCGTTTGTACGGTTTTATGTGCACCCTGAAAAAGTTCGGGTGCCATATAACGTGGTGTTGCAGTAAGAATTTTCAGCTTTTGCGATGAACTAATTTTTTGCGCCTGTTCAAAATCAATCAAACATGCACGATTTTGATATTCAACCAAATGCTCCCGTTTTAAATCGCCATGAATCCAGCCCGACCGATGTAATTGATCCACAGCATCTAAAAGCTTTAATAAAGTCTGTTTGATCTGTTGCAATGACATCTCAGCACTATTACCGAGCAATACGTTTGCATCGCTTAGAATTAATGCCGCGTTGCCCGGCTCTTGTAATCCCGTCAGGTGTTTAAGATCGGAAATCACTTGAAACGGCAATAAAAATTCAGGCATGCATTTGGAAGAATTGGCTTGATCTAAAAACTGCTGATAAAAATCCAGTTCATTCAAGAATCCCGCTTCAACGCTGGGATGGATATTGAAAGTCTGGGTTTTTAACCAATAGCGTTGCTGCTGGTATTCAAAGCTATATAAACAACGCCCAAAAGTTAAACTTTTGGGCTTGGTCTTAGACATTAAACAGATGTTAGAAAAATCTACATCCCTAAACTGCAATAAATTCTGCGGTTTTTTGCTCTGGATTATGTTGATAATTTAAAAGCTCCAAACAGTGCTGGATGGTTTTACCGACACGAGCATGCGTTTCAATCGAAGATATTTTCGGCCATGTTGCGCGCTCGCCTTCTCTTTGCAATAACTTGAACAAATATGGACGTGGGTTCTGAAACATATAGCTATAATGGCGTAAGCTATAATCGCCCACGATGTTCAAATCACCATAATAGCCCTGATCAATCACCCCATAACCATGATCGAGCAAACGGCGTACAGGAGGAAGCATTCCGACTCGGCCACGCGCAAAATCCATAATTCCCTTGGTAATGACTTTGCCCTGACGGCGTACAATGCGCTCTGGCCAGCTCATCACATCTCGACGGTAGCGTTCTGCATCACTTTGCATGAAAGGAACAATATGTGGATTCACCTGACTGGCAATGGTGTAATTTAAATTATACAGTCGTGCCATTTTTTCCTGAGGGAAATCACTCCGCACACTGCCATCCACCCAGCGGGTATTGGACATATAAGGTGTCAATTTACCATCGTAACGCTTACTGGTCAGTTTAACTGGCGGAAATAAGATAGGTACAGCACAGGATGCCAGTACTGCACTCCAGACCAGTAAGTCTGGTGAAGTATAGGTATTCATGATGCGTGCTTGCTGCGAGGTATCATATGGGGCTACAGCAACATTAATATGCAGTCCGGAAGTTTTAAAAGCTTCTTCAAAAGTCACATCACCCAAATTTTCTATCAGAAATTTTTTCAGGTATTTTACGTCGGCAAAACCACCATTGCCTTTTAAAATTTCGCCAAATTTACGAAAATGAAAAGCTTCAGTAAAAAAGTTTTCCCCATTTAAAAGACCGGTAATGTCTGAAGGTTTTGAAGTGCCAAGCATGGTGGTCATAATCGCCCCTGCACTCGAACCAGATAATACTTTTGGCATTAAATCCTGTTCAAGCAGCGCTTTACATACCCCAGTATGAAACAATCCCAAGGTTGCCCCACCTGAAAACATGATCGCAGGCTGGCCATAAGCTTTTTTACACTGCTGAAAGAACTCTATTTTTTTTGCCACACACAGACAATTACAGTCGCTCGAAGCAATGTAAGCCAGGCTTTCACTGACTTCTTCCACATAATCTTCAATGATTTTTTTAGTGCCCACATAGGTGGCATTAAAAAGCATGGGATGAGCAATATTTGCAATATCGTAGCTTAAACCTTCACGTAATATGTACATGAGATCTTCGGTACGCTTCTGAAAACGGTAACGTTTTAACCTGCTTAAGCGTTCAGAAATAATTTCAGCATCAAAATAAGGTGAACAGTTATCAAATTTCCATTCTTGAGCACCGGATTCTTCATCTATTTTTAGTGCGATATTTTTCCATTCTTCATAAGTTTCCGCCGTAGCGAGCTGGCTTTTTAATTTTTTTATCCGATAGGCTTGATGTGGATTAATATTTGTCGTGAAATCATTAAATAACATATCTATCCCTCAAACACTTTCATTGTTATTTCCTATCCCTGATCGGGTATCAAATATCATCATATTTGCACAATAAACCAGTAATCCTTCAATCATAATACCCCCTATTTCATTGGCAAACTATGATTATTTGAT
>NZ_DJDC01000170.1:0-22014 GCF_002430855.1 Acinetobacter sp. UBA5934
GGCACTTTGAGTTCTTGTGCTTTTTGATAAAACTGGATTTCAAGCGGCTGTTTATCGGGATCAGTTTCTGTAAAAAACTCAACATCGAGTCCCAATGTTTTGAGGGCAACAGCGAGCGCAATACTTGAAGTTCCCATCTCATCATTATGTTGTGTCAATTGCACTAGATCAGGAATATGCAGATCCACTCCATAATGATGAAAAATCATCCAGATCGCATAAATACCACTATTAGCTTCCAGACTTTGTAAGTCTTCAGGGAGTTCTATTCTCATGCTTTAACTCAAAATCAGTTTCGAGCAGCAAGTGTATGCAAAAAACAGCCATAAAAAAAGCGACTCAAAGAGTCGCTTTTTTTAATCAGTGTTCAATAACGAATTATTGAGCAACTGGTTGTTCAGCTAGAACAGTACGGCTACCAGTGATTGTCGCGAATACACGACGGTTCATAGCACGACCTTCTTTAGTGTTGTTGTCAGCAATCGGTTGATCCCAAGCGAAACCTTGAGTAGACAAACGAGCTGGATCTACATTGTATTCATTTACAAGTGAAGATTTAACAGAGTTAGCACGAGCTAAAGATAAACGTTCGTTCAATGCACGTGGACCAGTGTTATCTGTGTGACCTTCGATGCGAGCAGTAGCGTTTGGATATTCAACTAACTTCTCAGCAACTTTAGCGATTTCTGGTTTGTATTGGTCTTTGATGTTTGATTTGTTTGTATCAAAGAACACACGAAGTTCCATGTTAAGGTCTTCAGTCAACTCTTGTGGAGCTGGTTGAACTGGAGCTACAGGCTCAACTGGAGCGACTTCTACTACAGGGGCAGCAGGCTTCAAGTGACCGCCAAGAACTACGTTAAGACCAGCTAAAGCTGTATAGTTCCAGAAATCTTCATCGACGTTATAAGTAGCACGAGCTTCAGTACGTAGCGATAAAGCATCGTTTAAGCGCCAGAAAGCACCTAGACCAGCGTTACCCAAAGTACCTTCTTCTTCAAGACCACGACCTACACGGCCAACAGTATTGTCAAATTCATATTTATAGTGACCAGCACCTAATAATACGTAAGGTTTGATTTTGCTGTCATAATTTTTAGTGATCAAATCAGAAGTAGCATAGAAGTTACCATTGATTTGAGTTTGCTTGTATTCAGAACCTGCAGGAACGCCAAGGCCTTCTACATCACCTTTCACTTGGTTATATTCAGCTTCAAAGCCTAACCATGGAGTTAATTCAACACCCAGTGCTGCACCAACGAATAAATCGTCTTGAATTTCAGGAGCACTTGTTAAATCACCTTTATCACCCGCATTGTTGTGTTGAGTGTCTTGGAAAGTGTAACCAAGCATTAATGGAGTAACAGTTACGCCAGCGTTAGCAGCTGCTAAAGGTGCAGCAACGAGCATTGCTAAAGCAATACGACTCATTTTCATGGATTTATCCTCCAGAGATAACAATTGTTGTTCAAGCTCAAGCCTAGAATTTGACTATTTCTGAGATAGGCTTTCTTTTACCCCAGTTTTATTCTTAAGCTATTCACAGTGAATCATACAAACACTTTATTTTTTTTCCAAGTGCTTGATAATTTTAATCAAGTAAATTATTGACAAAATTACTTACAATTTCCGTTGTAATTCGGTAATTTTTTACTCAATTTATTCTTATGAATAGCTTATTGTCACTTGCAAATTATTTTAACAGCTTTCTTAAAAGTTAAGTAATAAATATTACCAACAAAAAACAATTAAAAAACAAAATATTAATAACACAAATAATTAAAAAAAAATATCTTACAGGATCACTTTAAATGCTTTTTCAACAAAAAAATGGTTTTACATTAATTGAGCTAATTGTCACTTTGGCTATTTTTGCAATTCTGGCTACCATTGCTTTGCCTTATTTTCAAGAAATGAAAGCTAAACAGGAAGTCAACGACACCACAAACAAACTGATTTCAACAATTCATTTAGCCAAAACTCAAGCTGCTCTTTATCATACCAATGTAGTACTGTGCCCAAGTCAAAATAAGGTGAATTGTCAAACAAACCAATGGACTGCCGGTTTACTTGTTTTCCTGGATAGCAATAAAAATAGACAAATTGATACAGGCGAAAAAATAATTTATACAGAATCAACCAATTTAAAATATGGGCATTTAGACTGGAGAGGGACTTTAAGTGTTCCCAGCTTAACTTTTCAAGCCGAAAATGGTCTTCCTATAGGTTCAAATGGCAGCTTTTATTACTGTTCAATATTGTCCGATCATCACAAAAAACTGGTTCTTAGTGCAATGGGGCATATGCGGATAGAAAACCTGTCTATCTGCTAAAAACTTATCAGTCTAAAGACGTAGTCTCCTCCCTCTTTATTCCGGCTCATTTTTCAATATACTGCTTAAGCTTGGAAAATAATTCCCTAAAAAGTAAATCTCGGAGAAAGAACAATGACAGACATCGTAATTGTAAATGGTGCACGTACCGCTATGGGCGGATTTCAAGGTAGCTTAGCCAGCGTAACAGCACCGGAACTTGGCGCAGCATCAATCAAGGAAGCGATTGCCCGTGCAGGCTTACAACCTACTGATGTCGAAGAAGTCATTATGGGCTGTGTTTTGCCTGCCGGCTTAAAACAGGGACCCGCACGTCAAGCGATGCGTAAAGCGGGGCTACCTGATTCAACAGGCGCAGTTACTATTAATAAGTTATGTGGTTCTGGGATGAAAGCCGTCATGCAAGCGGCTGACATGATTAAAGCCGGTTCTGCTGACATTGTGGTTGCGGGTGGCATGGAATCGATGACCAATGCACCGTATGTATTACCTAAAGCGCGCGGTGGCTTTCGCATGGGCCATGGTGAAATTAAAGACCATATGTTCTTGGATGGTTTGGAAGATGCAGAGACTGGTCGCTTGATGGGTTCTTTTGCGCAAGATATGGCAAATACACGTGGCTACACCCGTGAACAAATGGATGCCTTTGCAATTCGTTCATTAGAGCGCGCACAAAAAGCGGTGAATCAAGGCTACTTTGCCGATGAAATCGTGCCAGTTACGGTTTCTACTCGCAAAGGTGATGTCGTTGTTGATAAAGATGAACAACCCTTCAATGCCAATATCGACAAGATTCCAACCTTACGCCCTGCATTTGCTAAAGATGGCACCATTACTGCTGCCAATGCCAGCTCAATCTCAGATGGTGCCTCTGCCCTTGTGCTTACCTCAGGTGAAAATGCAGCAGCAAAAGGCTTAAAACCATTGGCTAAAATTGTCGCTTATGCTTCAAATTCACAACATCCTTCAGAATTTACCATTGCTCCAGTCGGTGCCATCCAAAAAGTGCTAAATAAAACCGGTTGGGATGCACAGGACGTCGATCTATGGGAAATTAACGAAGCTTTTGCCATGGTGACCATGTGCCCAATGGATGACTTCAAGCTTGATCCTGAAAAAGTAAATATCAACGGTGGTGCATGTGCACTCGGTCATCCTGTCGGTTCTACCGGTTCGCGTATTATCCTGACCTTGATCCATGCATTAAAACGCACAGGTGGCAAAAAAGGGATTGCTGCACTCTGTATTGGTGGTGGTGAAGCGACTGCTGTGGCGATTGAATTGCTTTAAAAGAAATCTCCCTATAGTAAAGGTAAAGCAGTATTACTGTGCAAGAGATAGATTGATACATTGCTATAATTGAAAAATAATCCTCCCCTAGCCCCTCCTTTACAAAAGGAGGGGAAATTATAAATCCCTCCACATGCAGGGATTTTTTATTCTTACATTTTCTTATATTTTTATTCTCAAAATTTAGTTAAGCCTGTTAAATTAGAACCATAAAAACAACAACAAAGGTGCGCTATGCAACTCAATCATTATCTTAATTTTCAGGGTGAAACCGAAGCAGCTTTTAATTTTTATAAATCTGTTTTTGGTGGTGAATTTTCAACTCTTACCCGTTATGGTGAAATGCCCTCTGAACAAGGCAAAACACTTTCTGAAACCGATAAAAATCTTATTCTGCATGTATCATTACCAATTAATGCATTTATGGAGTTAATGGGATCTGATACCAGCACTCAATTCTGTGCGCAAAACAATGCTGCGCTCAATAAAGGGAATAACCACTATATTTCAATTAATTTGCATGCCCATGAACAAGATAAAGCTAAACGCTTATTTGATGCTTTATCGGTGAATGCACAAATTGAAATGCCTTTAGAAAAGACATTCTGGGGTGCGCTCTACGGTGCACTTACCGATCAGTTTGGGATTAAATGGATGGTGAATTGTCAGCTTGAAGCCATGTAAATGTTCCAAACTTAAAAAGCCTCCATATGGAGGCTTTTTAACTTGAGCTTAATCAATGAGATTAAGCACCTGTTTGATAATGTGCCTGTGCAACCGCAGTCGATGCTTGGTACGGGTTTTTGAAATCATTCAAACCGGCAGCGGCTTCCTGAATATCTTTACCTTCTTTAATTACGAAAGTATCAAAACCAGAACGCTTCATGTAGTTCAACACATCTTTGAATACATCACCGGTGGCACAAAGTTCGCCCTGGAAACCTTGACGGCGAAGAAGGGCCGCAAATGAATAACCACGACCATCGTTAAAGCCAGCAAATTCAATAAAGATCGCATCCAACTGGTCAAGCGGAAATTCATGTGTTTCAGGAGATGCATCAACAGTTAAGTAAAGTGCTTTTTTACCTGAAACATTGGTGATTTGATCTAATTGCTCAACAGTTAAAACCACATCACCTTGTGGCAATACGCCATCTTCACCAATCAATTGATAGGTATTGTCTGCAATCGTGCCATCTTTAGAGAGCACTTGTAGTGCGGTATTAAGCATATGCACGCTCCTTGAAGGGTTGAATGCCGACACGGCGGTAAGTATCAATGAACTCTTCACCATCTTGACGTAAATCAAGATAGGTATTCAAAATTTCTTCGATAATGTCAGGTACCACTTCAGCTGCAAATGATGGGCCAAGAATGTCACCGATCGATGCATCATGGTCTGCATTACCACCCAAAGTAATCTGGTAGAACTCGGCACCTTTTTTATCGACACCCAAGATACCAATATTACCGACATGGTGGTGACCGCAGGCATTCATGCAACCTGAGATATTCAGATCCAGTTTACCCAAGTTATAGATGGTATCCAGGTCATCAAAACGGCGTGAAATCGCTTCTGAAATCGGAATTGATTTCGCATTCGCCAATGAGCAGAAGTCACCGCCCGGGCAGCAGATGATGTCGGTCAAGAACCCGATATGCGCACGTGCAAGGTTGTGCTGGTCTAGGATCTGCCACAATTCAAACAGATCTTTTTGCGGTACATCCACCAATGCAATATTTTGTTCGTGGGTGGTACGGAACTCGCCGAAGGTGTACTTGTCTGCCAAATCAGCAATCAGGTTCATCTCTTCAACGGTCATATCACCCGGTGCAATACCAGCACGTTTCAGAGAAATCGTGACAATACGATAACCTTGCACTTTATGTGCATTGGTGTTGATATTAAACCATTGCTTGAACTTTGGATGCGCTGCAAACTGTTCAGTGAAATCTTCATCGGCATAATCTTGGTAAGCAAATGGTGTGAAGTTCTCATCCATTTTTGCCAAGGTGTCAGCATCGATTTTCAGTGTTTTCACAGTATGTGCAAATTCAGCTTCAACTTTTTCTGCAAATATTGCTGGAGTCAACGCTTTTACTAAAATCTTGATACGTGCTTTATATTTGTTATCACGACGACCGTGCAAGTTATACACACGAAGGACTGCTTCCAAATACGCAATCAAATCTTCACGTGGCAAGAATTCACGGATAAAGCTACCAATCACTGGGGTACGACCTAAACCACCACCCACTTTGATTTTATAGCCCATCTCACCTGCTTCATTACGCACGATGTAAACACCAATATCGTGGAATGAAGTTGCCGCACGGTCGGTTTCTTCTAATGCAGAAACCGCAATTTTGAACTTACGTGGCAAGAAGGCAAATTCTGGGTGGAAAGTTGACCACTGACGGATCAATTCACAGGTCGGACGTGGATCGGCCACTTCACCAGCAACCACACCTGCATACTGGTCAGTGGTGGTGTTACGAATACAGTTCCCAGAGGTCTGGATGGCATGCATTTGCACAGATGCCAACTCTTGCAACATGTCTGGTACATTTTCTAGTGCAGGCCAGTTAAACTGAATATTTTGACGTGTTGATACGTGCGCATAGCCACGGTCATAGTCTTTGGCTAATTCCGCAATTTTACGCAGTTGTTTAGAATTCATCAGACCATAAGGTACTGCAATACGCAACATTGGCGCATAACGTTGTACATAAAGGCCGTTTTGCAGACGAAGCGGACGGTATTCATCTTCCGTCAATTTACCCGCTAAATAACGTTCCGTTTGGTCACGGAACTGTGCAACACGTTCATTGATCAGTTGCTGATCGAAATCAGTATATAAATACATGGCGTACAGCTAGTAGTTTCTATTATATCGCCGGCAAGGATAACGAGATTAAAACTATCAATAAAATGCTTTTTATACATATTTCATAGCGGTTTTATTGATAAGCATGTCAAGCTTTTGCTTATTCGCGAGTTACAGACGAATTGTGCTCCTTTTATTGCAATTAATCTTATTTTCATTTGTTTAGCACTTTTTCTGATATTCCTTTCGTTTTCATTAATTTTATATGGATATAAAAAAGCCTGACGAATCAGGCTTTTTTACACAGAGCAATAGACTCAATTATTTTTTGTCTGGCAGTGCATAAGCAACCACAGAGTCACCCATTTTGGTACCAAACGAACCATGACCACCCGCCATGATCACAACGTATTGTTTACCATTGGCTTCATAAGTCATAGGAGTAGCTTGACCACCCGCAGGAAGACGACCTTTCCATAGCTCATCACCGTTAGTTACGTTGATTGCACGGATGTAGTTATCTTGAGTACCGCCCACAAACATGACATTACCTGCAGTTGAGATAGAACCACCCAACATTGGCACCCCCATTTTGAATGGCGGTAATGGAATACCCGGCATACTGTCACGAATAGTACCAATACGGCGTTTCCAAGCCACTTCATGCGTATTTAAATCGACACCCGCCACGAAGCCCCAAGAAGGTTGTTTACACGGTAGGCCGAATGGCGACAAGAAGGCACTGATTTCAACACCATAAGGCACGCCATACATCGGTTGAACACCCGCTTCCGTACCCGCACCTTTGGCAGTTTGCTTACGGTTTGGATCTTCAGGAATCAGTCTAGATACAAATGGCAAGCCAATTGGGTTCATGACTGCAATTTGACGGTCCGGGTTCACCGACATACCACCCCATTCGAACACACCCAAGTTACCCGGGAACACCAAAGTACCATTTTCAGATGGTGGCGTATAAATGCCATCGTAGTTCAATTTCTTGAAAGATACACGGCACATTAACTGGTCAAACATTGTGGCACCCCACATCTGCTTATCAGTCAATTTGTCTTTTGGCGCCATGTCAAAATCAGAGAACGGTTGCGTTGGTGAATAACGTTCGCCTTTGGTTTGCGGACCACGTTTCACTGTTTGTGGAACCGGTTTCTCGGTAATCGGAACAATTGCCTCACCTGTACGGCGGTCTAAAACAAAGGCATTCCCTGTTTTAGTCAACACATAAATCGCAGGGACAATCTTACCCGATTTATCTTTGATATCAGTCAAAGTCGGTTGAGATGGTACGTCCATATCCCACAGGTCATGATGGGTAGTCTGGAAATTCCACACCAATTTACCCGTAGTTGCATTCAATGCAAGCATCGAGTTTGCATAACGCTCATCTAACTCGGTACGGTGGCCGCCATAAATATCCGGCGTACCAACACCCGTTGGAACATAGACAATGTCTAATTCCGCATCATAGGCTAAAGGTGCCCAGGCGTTTGGAGAGTTGTGAACGAATTTTTGACCTGGAGCAGGAATCGCATTTGGATCTTCAGCACCGGTATCAAATACCCAAAGAAGTTCACCGGTATTGACGTCATAACCACGGATCACACCCGATGGTTCTTCAGTCGAATAGTTGTCGGTTGTTGAACCTGCAATGATAATGGTGGTACCGGTAATTACAGGAGGTGAAGTTGGAATATAACCTCCTGGATACGGGAATGGCATGTCTTTTTGCAGATCAACTTGACCATTTTTACCGAAGTCAGAACATGGTTTACCTGTATTTGGATTTACCGCAACCAGACGACCATCATTCACCGGCAGAATTACTTTCTGTGGACATTCAGCAGAGCTAGATTTTTTAGCTGCCAAACTCGCTTCAAAACCAGCAGTATTGTTTACGTCATAATAAGACACGCCACGACAGGTTAAATGCTGATAAGTATTATCTGCTTTAAGAACCGGATCGTAAGTCCATTTTGCCTTACCTGTTGCAGGATCAAGTGCTGTCAATTTCTGATGGGTAGTACACATGTACATGTTGTTACCCACTTTAATTGGCGTGACCTGATTGGTGGTTTCACCTGAGTCATTTTCAGTTTTAAACTCACCAGTATGGTATTCCCAAGCCAGCTCCAGATCTTTTACGTTTTCAGAGTTAATTTGTTTTAACGGAGAATAACGTAAACCTGACTGAGTACGGCCATAAGCAGGCCAGTCTTCATCGGCCACACCCGGAATCGCTTTATGCGCTGCAGGCTGTTGAGTTTTTAACTCACCACGAATTTCCTGTGGATCGTTAAAGATTGAGTAAATCATCACCAAAATAGTGATGACCAAAGAACCGCCTAAAGCAAGCTTGGCAGTTTTCGCATTATCAAAACCGCGAGTAACTGTAGGAATCAGCAATGCCAGACCAAAGAGACCTAAAATATCTAGACGTGGCGCTAATGCGAAGAAGTCAGAACCGACTTCCCATAGGCCCCAGATCACGGTTCCTAATACAAATGCAGCATAGACGAAAAGAGCTGCGCTCTTACGTTTTTGCAATAAAACTGCGGTCGCAATAAAGAGAATACCTGCAATGATGTAGTACCAAGACCCACCAAGCACTGCAAGATAAATCCCGCCGAGCAGCAGTACTAAACCGAAAATGGCAGCAAGCACCGCCAAAACCGTTTTCAGTACTGAACCTGAAGACGAAGTATTCATATTGAACACCTATAAAAAATTGGTTGAAAGCTCATAGGACGCACCTATGAGCACCATAATTTGAGTTCTTAGTTATAAATACATCCACGCTGTAAGCGCTTTTATCAATGCATAAAATTGCTCAAGCTTTCAACAGTGTATTTGCAACTAAAAACTTGAGATTAGAACGAGGTATTAAATTTAATACCGCCGACCCATGCATTTTCGCCATTTTTATATGCGCCAACATGATGAACATATTGCACATTTGGACGGATGGTTAACCAGTTGGTTGCATGGATACCGTAATAAATTTCAGCATCATATTCTTCGTTCTGTAGACCACGGGCGTCTACATTATTATTGGTGATGTTTGCAGCATTGACATCATCATTGATATTGATCCGGGCGACACCGATCGCGATCTCATCTTGAGGACGGGAATCCATTAAGCCTTTATAGACCAAACCAATATTTTGCATGTCGCTGACTTTGTTTGTGTCGCTATCATGTACAGTTAAGTTTACAAAGCCACTCAAGCCACGTGATGCATCACCTTGATGAGCCGTTAGTTGCTGTTTGGCAACCACCCAACCACCTTGTTTGTGGTCAGTTTTAGTCGCATCTGTAATTTCTGCAGCATCAACAGTGCTGTAGTAATAACCGGCACGGTATTCACCCGGAAGTTTTGCCGCACCGAGTTTTGGTGTCCACACCACTTCAGCAGGAATCATTGCACCTTTAGAGCCATCGGTACTTAAATTGAAACCTTTGCCACGTTCCAGATTTTCAGGGTTATATTCATATGCACCGACTTGTGCATAGACTTCTGGAGTGACGTTATACTTGAACCGTGCAGCCCATTGGCTCACCGGCCAGTTAAACCACTGGTCACCGACCCAGTTCCCGACTTGAGAACCACACAGTGCCAAGTTCTGGAAATCACAATCGAAGCTGTTGAAATCTTCACCTTCACCAAAACGACCGACTTTGACATCTAACTTCTGGTCCAGGAATTTTTTCTTGATCCAGAAATCAGTTAAACGCCAGGTTTGACCACGGCCCCATACTTCTTGTACAGAACTGAGATGACTATTTAAGGCATCTGAAGTATTCGACAAATTACGACCATTACGCTCAGTCACGGTAATTTGAGCTTCAGTATCTTGCCAGCCTAAAATTTTGTTTAAATCGAAATGAGCACCGATTGCAAACTGATCTGCATATTCAGTGCCACCATTAGAATGATGGTCTGAGTCCAGTAAAGTGGCAACTTCACCGGTATAACCCAAACTAAAGTCATAACCTTTTTGCTGTAATGCTGTACGTTGACCGTTCCAGTCGCCAAACATCCACTGACTTTGTGAGTCAAAAGCTTCAGCTGCATGTGCAGTATGGAATGCACAGCTTAAAGATATTAGGCTCACGCTAAAACCGAACGTGCTACATAATTTCTTCACAGTAGATTACCCGTATATCATTTTGTAATACATATATAGTACTCTTGTTTATTATGTAACTTTTAGTACAATTTGTTAATCTATTGTTTTATATATTAATATTTTTTAATATCTATTAAACTTACCAATCTCCGGCGCCTAAATTCTGTCCGATATATAGATATTTTGTCTTAGAACGCGAAAATTTGATCGGACAGGCCAGCTGTGTTTCGGTCTGTTGACTGTCGGGATGTAGCGGTACTTCTACCGTCCATTGGCGCTGTTTGGCCAAAGTAGAATCCAAGGCCTCATCCAGATTTAAAACCGGCTCTACACATACGTCCTGCTGCGCAAACAGCATTTTCCATTCTGCAAAAGTTCGACTTTTAATTTTTTCCCGCAGCGCCTGTTTCACGCTTTGCTGATCTTCTAGGTTAAATGAAGCCCCTTTTTCACCCAGTATGGGAAGATCTAAAATTTGCGCCAATCTGGTCATAAACTGTGGTTCCAGACTTCCAATCGATAAATAACGACCATCCTGAGTCTGATAATAGTCATAAAAGCTGCCGCCATTTAAATGCGACTGTTCCGGAAATTGTTTGGTATTTCCTGCCAATGTTGCAGCTGCAGCCATATTATTTAAAGTGGCCACACAATCCGTCATCGAAATATCAATATATTGTCCTAAACCGCTTTGCTCACGCTCAACCACGGCAGCCAAAATACCAATCACAGCATGTAAGGAGCCTCCGGCAACATCGGCCACCTGAATACCCAAGGCTGGCGGTCCACCTTCCTGGCGGCCACTATGTCCTGCAATTCCAGACAAAGCCAGATAGTTGATGTCATGCCCGGCTTTATCTTTATAACTTCCGGTTTGGCCATAGCCGGTAATGGAACAATAAATCAGTCGAGGGTTTAGTGCGCTCAGTGTTGCATAATCTAGACCCAGGCGCTGCATCACCCCAGGTCTGAACTGCTCAACCACAATATCGTATTCATTAATTTTCTTTTTAATCAGTTCGATATTCTGTGCATCTTTTAAATCCAGCGCGATCGACTGTTTATTGCGGTTCAAATAATTGTGTGCTGTTGCCTGCCCATTGGCATAAGGCGGTAATAACCGGATCAGATCCGGACGGGTTGGCGATTCAATATGAATCACTTCTGCACCGAGGTCCGCCAGATACAAAGTGGCAAATGGACCGGGAAGTAAAGTGGAAAAATCAAGTACTTTTAATCCTTTTAAAGCCGTAGTCATATCCGGTTTTTCTCTTTTTCTATTGATTTAATATGCATATTAGAAATATAAAACTAACAAAACAATGTCATGTTCAGCCATTTACCTTGATCATTTCGGCAATTTAAGATGTAAATAAGGTAAAACAACTATTGTAAATTGCCACCCAAACATTTTTTAGCGTCATTTAGGTCAACTGCAAGTGAATACAAAAGAGAAAGAGACTGAAGGATTTAACATGAGTCGCGATACGATCAGTATCCACTTCGTCAATGCGGCTCTAACCGGCGTAAAACGTCTTGGCATGGACGTCGAAACTTTATTGTCACATGTGGGCATTGAAGCGGAATTATTACGTCAGCCTAAAGCGCGTATTTCTCCTGAACAATACACCCGATTTATTAAGATGTTATGGATGGTGACCCAGGACGAACATGTCGGCTTTGATGTACAGCCACGTCGTTTGGGCACTTTTGCCATTATGTGTCAGTTGATTATTCACGCGAAAACGCTAGGAGATGCCTTAGAGCTTTCTTCACAGTTTTATAAACTGTTTGGCGATGAATGGTCGGTGACTTTAGAACGTGACAAACACGAAGCACGTCTGGTTCCCCTCATTCCAAAAAGCATGGATCCCGATCATTTCATTACCGAAAGCATGCTGATGATCTGGCACGGTTTGGCCTCCTGGCTCATCGAACGCCGTATTCCGCTAGAACGGGTTCATTTTGGCTATCCACGTCCAGCACATGCCGATGAATACGATGCCTTGTTCTTTGCGCCGGTGATGCAATTCGATGCGCCACGTACCGAAATTACCTTTGCTGCAGATTATCTGGATTTACCGCTGCGTCAAAATGAAGATACGCTGGAAGAATTCCTGAAAGCTGCGCCTGCACAGTTGCTGGTTAAATTCAAAAACACCAACTCGCTTACCTCACGTATTCGTGAAGTTTTAAAGAGCCAGATTGGTGAGGAAATGCCAACCTTAAATGATGTGGCATCAATGTTATACCTTTCTCCGCAAACCTTACGTCGCCGCCTGGCTGCGGAAGGCAAAAGCTATCAGGGTGTGAAAGATGCCTTGCGCCGTGATGCGGCCATTCACCTGTTGCTGAATCCTGGTTTGACCTTGGAAGATGTCGCACAGCAGGTCGGCTTTAGTGAAACCAGTACCTTCCACCGTGCCTTCAAAAAATGGACCGGGGTAACACCAGGTTTATATCGTCAGCTGCATGGTTATCATTGATCATCCACTCACTTTTAGTTTCTCTCTATGCCCAGATTTCGATCTGGGTTTTTTTATTGACCAAAAACATCATCTGACCTGATCCGTTCTCGTCATTGCACTTCAAAAATTAATCATTACACTCAAAAAAGGATAAAAATTTTAAAGTCATAAAAGGGAAATGCTATGAGCGAGGCCTATATCATTGATGCCATTCGCACACCACGCGGAAAAGGGAAAAAAGACGGTTCACTGCATGCGGTGAAACCGATTAGCTTACTGACTGGATTGCTGAATGAACTTCAGGTTCGCCATCAGCTCGATACCTCTAAAGTTGATGACATCGTGTTGGGTTGTGTCACCCCGATTGGCGACCAAGGAGCCGACATTGCCAAAACCGCAGCCATCGCCGCAGGTTGGGACAATGACGTGGCTGGTGTGCAGATCAACCGCTTTTGTGCATCAGGCCTCGAAGCCGTGAACCTGGCCGCACAAAAAGTCCGTTCAGGCTGGGAAGATGTTGTGGTTGCCGGCGGTGTTGAATCCATGTCGCGTGTGCCAATGGGTTCAGATGGCGGACCCTGGGCACTGGATCCTGAAACCAATATGGCTTGTGAATTTATTCCGCAAGGGATTGGTGCCGACCTAATTGCCACCATTGATGGCTATAGTCGTGCCGATGTTGATGCCTTTGCTGCCGATTCACAGAAAAAAGCCGCTGCCGCTCAAGCCAACGGCTATTTCAACAAATCAGTTGTGCCGGTAAAAGATAAAGCCGGTGTGGTGATTTTGGATAAAGATGAATTTATTAAACCGACTACTACGGCAGAAGGTCTAGGCAAACTCAATCCAAGTTTTGCCATGATGGGACAGATGGGCTTCGATGCTATTGCCCTGCAAAAATATCCTGAAGTAGGAGCTGTGAATCACGTACATCACGCAGGCAATTCTTCCGGCATCGTTGATGGTGCAGCGGTTGTTCTGGTGGCTTCAGAAAAAGCAGTCAAGGAACAAGGTTTAAAACCGCGTGCCAAAGTATTATCGACTGCACTGGTAGGTACCGATCCGACCATCATGTTGACCGGCCCTGCTCCTGCTGCACGTAAAGCTTTGGAAAAAGCCGGTCTAAGCATTGATGATATTGACCTGTTTGAAGTAAACGAAGCCTTTGCTGCCGTGGTGATGCGTTTCATTACTGAGCTCAATATTGACCCTGCCAAAGTCAATGTGAACGGCGGTGCAATCGCGATGGGACATCCACTCGGTGCAACCGGTGCCATGATCTTGGGCACACTTTTGGATGAATTAGAGCGTCAAGGTAAAAAACGTGGTCTTGCAACGCTTTGTGTCGGTGGCGGTATGGGCATCGCGACCATTATTGAATTGGTATAAGGAGAAAAATAATGAGTGCAATTCAATTTGAAAAAAATGCCGACAATATCGTGATTCTCACTTTAGATTCTCCAAACCAGTCTGCCAATACCATGAATGCAGATTTCCGCAACGCCTTAACGGAAACTGTGGAAAAGCTCAAAGCCGATGAAAATATCGCAGGAATTATTTTCCGTTCCGCGAAAAAAACCTTCTTTGCAGGCGGTGATCTGGATGAGCTGATTCAAGCTACCCCTGAACATGCCACTGAATTCTTCAACATGATTGAAGAGATGAAAGCCAAGCTACGTTATATCGAAACCCGCGGCATTCCAGTCGTTGCAGCCTTGAATGGCACGGCACTGGGTGGCGGTTGGGAACTGGCTTTGTGCTGTCATCACCGTATTGCGCTGAATGATGCCAAAGCCAAATTTGGTTTGCCTGAAGTGACGCTTGGTTTATTGCCTGGCGGTGGCGGTATCGTACGGATGGTACGGTTACTTGGTTTGCAAAATGCATTTCCTTTACTGATGGAAGGCAAACAATTTGGTGTCGATAAAGCCAAATCATTAGGGCTGATTCACGACACGGCAGATTCAGAACAGGAACTTTTGGACAAAGCCATTGCCTGGGTCAAAGCCAATCCGCAGTCTGTACAACCATTTGATGTTAAAGGCTATAAAATTCCGGGCGGCACCCCTTCCTCCCCACAAGTTGCTCAAGTATTGGCGATTGCCCCTGCTATGCTGCGTGACAAGACCAAAGGCTGTTACCCTGCGCCTGAAGCGATTATGGCGGCAGCGGTCGAAGGTGCTCAGGTCGATGTCGATACCGCGCTGACCATTGAATCACGTTACTTTACCTATCTGGCCACCGGACAAATTTCCAAAAACATGATTGGAACCTTCTGGCATGGTTTAAATGCGATTAAAGCTGGTGCCAGCCGTCCTAAAGATATTGCCAAATGGAAAGCCACTAAAGTTGGTATTTTAGGTGCCGGGATGATGGGTGCAGGCATTGCTTATGCCACAGTATCTAAAGGCATTCAGGTTATTTTAAAAGATGTGTCTCTCGAGGCAGCCGAAAAAGGCAAAGCCTACAGCCAAAAGTTGCTGGATAAAAAAGTCTCTCAAGGTCGCCTGAGTACAGAAAAACGTGATCAGATGTTGAGTCTGATTACCGCAACAGCGAATGCGGCAGATTTACAAGGCTGTGAGCTGATGATTGAAGCCGTGTTTGAAAGTCCCGAGCTGAAAGCCAAAGTCACGCAAGAAGCCGAAAGCTATCTGGTTGATGGCGGTGTGATGGCATCTAATACCTCGACCTTGCCGATTACAACTTTGGCACAGGCCTCTAAAAATGATCAGAACTTTATAGGTCTGCATTTCTTTAGCCCGGTTGATAAAATGCAGCTGGTTGAAATCATCAAAGGAAAAAATACATCAAGTGAAACCCTAGCCAAGGCCTATGATTTTGTACAGCAAATTGGCAAAACCCCGATTGTGGTGAATGACAGTCGCGGCTTCTTTACCAGTCGCGTGTTTGGCACTTTTGTTCAGGAAGGCCTGCGTTTACTGGCTGAAGGAGTTCATCCTGCCAAAATTGAAATGGCCGCACTGAAAGCCGGTATGCCGGTTGGGCCTCTTGCCATTCAGGATGAAGTCTCTCTGACCTTATCTGAACATGTCGCGACTGAAACACGTAAAGCCCTGCAAGCTGAAGGTAAAGAGCTACCACACTCAGGCGCCGACGATGTGATTCAAACCATGATTCACGAGTTTAACCGTAAAGGTAAGGCTGCAGGTGCAGGTTTCTATGACTATCCTGAAGGTGGTAAAAAACAGCTTTGGGAAGGTCTGAATCACTGGAAAAAAGACAATGCGATTTCTGAACAGGAAATGATTGACCGCTTTCTGTTTGTGCAATCTTTAGATACTTTGCGCTGCCTGGAAGAAGGTGTGCTGGAATCGGTGGTCGATGGCAATGTCGGCTCGATTTTCGGGATTGGTTTTGCTCCTTGGACCGGTGGAGCACTGCAGTTCCTCAATCAATATGGTTTGGAAAAAGCATTACTTCGCGCGAATACCCTTGAAACAAAATACGGTGAACGTTTTAAAGCCCCACAGCGATTAAAAGACAAAGTACAGGCAGGTGAAAAAATCCTTTAATTCTTTGCTTGTATAAGAAATATTTTCAACCACTACCACTTGAAGCGGTAGTGGCTTTTTATTCCCCTAATTTAAATAAGTTTTTATCTGCCTTAAACATCTCATTTCGACCTCTTTTTGTACTTTTTATGCTATAAAAGCCTATTGATAAATTGTTAATGCTTCTTTTCGTGGCAAGGTTTGTTCTATATGTCTAAAGATTCGAATCCATCTCCTTCAAGTAAAGCTGGCTGGAAAGCTGTCGCATTGGCCATTTTTATTGGTCTGGTTTTCTTGGGCTTTTTCTATATGGCGGTGACCAATGAACCTGACTATATGCCAAGTCAAAAACGAAAGCAGGCACAAAGTACTCAGCAAACTGCTGCTCCTGCAGCATCAGAACCGAGCGCTGCCGAAATGAATATGAGCGAAGAAGAACATGCCCAGATGGCTGATCATCATGCATCTGCTGCACACGGTCATTAAGCTGAACTCAGCATAAAAAAGCGAGATTTCATATCTCGCTTTTTTATGTTCAGAACATTTTGAGGCTTAGGATAAGCACATTTGCATATCAATATGTGGAATGCCGCAATCCAGGTATTCATCGCCTTGCGCAACAAAACCCAACCCTGCGTAAAACTGAATGGCATGCACCTGTGAAGACAGTTTCAGGAACTGACGCTGCTGTTTTTTTGCCTGTTCGATGATCTGTAGCATCAGTAATTTTCCAATGCCTAAACCACGATGCGACTGAAGCACCGCTACCCGTCCGATACTGTTATTCTGCAATAATCGTGCAGTCGCAACCGGATAAGTTTGGTCATAAACCACAAAATGCAATGCCACAGCATCCTGCTCATCCCATTCATCTTCTACAGGAATGTTTTGCTCCTGTATAAACACCTGCTCACGAATCAGTTTGGCATCCTGTTGCAATGTATTCCAACTGCCTGAACGTATCGTTAATTCTGTCATCGAAATATCTTCTTCCTAAAAAGCAGTTTTAACACTGCTTTATCTCTTTAGCATTAACACTTACAGCCAATATCCTGCTGATCCCACTGATCATTTAGCAACAATTCCAGAGAATGCTTTTGAATACCATACATCTGTTTTAACGCCTGAATCTGTGCTAAAACCTGCTGATCCGGTGCCTGATAATCCTTGCGCTTGGTGGCCAAAATCATTTTGTTTTTACTGGTATGCTCTAGGGCCACAAATTCAAACACCTTGGTTTCATAACCATAAGCTTTCAGCAATAAAGCACGAACGGTATCGGTCAACATTTCGGCCTGCTGTCCGGCATGAATACCGAATTGCAGCATCGGTTTCAGCACTTCGGGACTTTTTAATTGTGGACGCAATTCTTTATGACAACACGGCGCGCACATGATCATTTGGGCATTTAAGCGGATACCGGTATGAATGGCAAAGTCAGTTGCCACATCACAGGCATGCAAGGCAATCATCACATCCAGATGTTCAGGTTGATAGGTACGCACATCGCCCTGGAAAAAATCCAGTTGCTGAAAATCGGATCGCTGCGCAACGCCCTGACAGAACTCCACCATTTTCGGATTAAGCTCTACACCTGTAACGAAAGGAGCGTGACCGTGTTTGGCCAGATAGTCATATAAAGCAAAGGTCAAATAGCCTTTGCCTGAACCAAAATCAACCACACGTAACGCATGATCGTGCTGGTTAATCTGATCCAGAGCGCCGGAAAAAATTTCCACAAATTTATTAATCTGTTTCCATTTGCGCGCCATGCTCGGAATAATCTGCGCTTTAGCATCAGTAATACCCAGCGGTTGTAAAAAGTAGCTGTCCTGATCGACATAACGATGCTTGGCACGGTCATGTCCTTGCTGGGTCTCTGCCTGAGTCACTGTCGCGTTCGCCTTTTTACTGCTGCTCAACATGGCTTTCTTCTTGTTTTTTTTCAGTTGCACCTCTTCACTCGCGGTAAATAAATTCGCCTGTTTAGATTGAGTCAACAGAGACTGCACCAATGACACCGCTTCAGCTAAAGGGTAATTTTTAGTGACATCCTGAGTCTTGTAACGATACAGGCAACTAAGCATAGGTTGATTTTGTAATGAAATGACTCTTAAGGTCATTTTCTCCAAATCCTCAAGTTCACCTTTATACTGGCTAATAATCATTCGATCAAAACTATGTGTTTCAATGGCTTGCTGAAAGGCATCTAAGAATTTTTGTTCCTGAATAGAAGGAGAAGCCGCTTGAGACATACAAATCACTCGAATAAATTAAGTTCTCAGTTTAAAACTTCTTACTTTAAAGGTAAAACTGCATTACTATACAAGTGTATTTTTTAATTATAGAAAATCAATAATGACAACTCCTCAAATGCAGACCTACGATCCACATGAAGAAAAAATAAATGCGATCAGTCATGCACTTGGCGCACTCCTTGCGCTTATTGCCAGTATTTTCATGCTGATCAAAGGCAGTGATTTACCGCTCGGGCAATTTATTGGCTTATGTGTTTATGCGCTGAGTATGATTTTACTCTTTTCGGCATCCAGCCTATATCATTATGCCGAATCGCCACAACGTCGCGGCTGGTACAAAAAACTCGACCATACTGCCATTTATTACCTGATTGCGGGAACCTATACCCCGTTCCTGTCCATCGCCCTGCCTACGGCTAAAGCGCAGTATTTGTTGATTGCACTCTGGCTGATTGCGCTTATTGGTACACTATTCAAGTTAGTTTTCATTCATCGATTTCAGAAAATTTCTCTGATCGCCTATTTGGTCATGGGATGGCTGGCTTTACTGGTCATGGATGATATGCAACGCTTTTTAAGTGCTCAAGCTTTAACCTATTTGATTATTGGCGGGCTTTCTTACACCATTGGTGCATTGTTTTATGCCTTAAAAAGAGTAAGATATACCCACGCTATCTGGCACATTTTTGTATTGATAGGTGCAGGATCACATTTTCTGTCTATCTATCTTTACGTGATTTAACCCTCTCATTCTTCATTTCAGTGACCCTGAGCGAGTCGAGTAGAGAAGGTTCTTCGTTGTTTTTTTAAGAAATTACGCCTTTTTTAAAAAGATTACGCTTTTAAAATTAAGCTTTTTTATTTTTAGTAAGTGTAAGGTCATCCATGGCGTCTTCAGATTCTATTGCTGCTACTACAGAAGTAGCTACAAATTCAAAATTCCGCGTACTAACGGCGAGTCTTGTTGGTACCACAATCGAATTCTTCGATTTTTATATTTATGCCACTGCGGCAGTCATTATTTTTCCGTACTTGTTCTTCCCGGCCAGTACCGATCCAATGACAGCAACCATTCAATCGCTGGCAACTTTTGCGATTGCCTTCATTGCCCGCCCGATTGGCGCGGCACTGTTTGGGCATCTGGGTGACCGGATTGGCCGTAAAGCCACATTGGTTGCGGCACTACTCACCATGGGTCTTTCAACCGTATGTATCGGTTTATTACCTACCTATGCTCATATCGGTATTGCAGCACCCTTATTGCTTGCGCTTTGCCGTTTGGGTCAAGGTTTGGGTTTAGGCGGTGAATGGTCTGGTGCGGTTCTACTTGCCACGGAAAATGCTCCGGAAGGTAAACGTGCCTGGTACGGTATGTTTCCGCAACTGGGTGCACCAATCGGCTTTATCCTGGCTACAGGTTCGTTCCTGACCCTGGGTGCATTCATGTCTGAAGCAGACTTTATGCAATGGGGCTGGCGCATTCCGTTTATTTCAAGTGCTTTACTGGTCATTATGGGTTTATGGATTCGTTTAAAACTCCATGAAACACCAGCGTTCCAAAAAGTATTGGACAAGCAAAAAGAAGTTAATATTCCATTTAAAGAAGTGACCACCAAACATTGGCGTATGCTGATTTTAGGTACGATTGCGGCAATCTGTACGTTCGTGGTGTTCTACCTGACTACAGTATTTGCATTGCAATGGGGTACCAAACAGCTCGGCTATAGTCGTGAACAATTCTTGCAGTTGCAACTGGTTGCTACCTTATGTTTTGCTGCATTTATTCCACTTTCTGCCGTGTTTGCGGAAAAGTTTGGTCGTAAAACCACTTCTATTGCCGTGTGTATTGTATCGGCCATTTTCGGTCTGTTCTTTGCCGATATGCTGGAATCAGGCAGCACGCTCGTGGTGTTCTTATTCCTGTGTATTGGTTTAGCCATTATGGGCTTAACTTATGGTCCTATCGGTACTGTACTGTCTGAAATTTTTCCGACTTCAGTTCGTTATACCGGTTCAGCATTAACCTTTAACCTTGCAGGTATTTTTGGTGCCTCTTTTGCTCCATTAATTGCAACCAAGCTTGCGACCACGTATGGTTTATATGCGGTAGGTTATTACTTAACTGCTGCATCGATTCTTTCACTGCTTGCCTTCCTGGCCATCCGTGAAACCAAAAATGATGATGTAAACAACCAGGTTTAATCTCATACCCGAATAAAAAAACCAGCGTTATCTACGCTGGTTTTTTTTGCAGTTTAAACTTGCTCATCACTTAAAATTTGTTGATAGATTTCTTCAAATTTGCTTCGCTCGCCACCTGCATTGTAATAACTCGAAATAATGTAACTGACCAATTGCCGGTATCTTTCCGTCCCATACAAATGATCCAACAAAGCTTCTACATACTGTTCATTAAAGCCAACATCACTCAGCAATTGCTGGAACTTTTGATAAAACCTGCTGGCAAATTCCGGAGTATTGACCACATCACTTTCTGCTTGCAGAAAAGCATGTTCTAAAGCAATCAAACCCATTTCCAGCTGGGATGCTTGCATAGCAGTTAAATCAAAAAATTGTCCCACTTCCTGCGAAAAAGACATCTGCTTCTCCTCATTCTTGTGTTATTCATCGCTATCATTTTAGCGCATGTCGAATATAGGACAACTGAATAATGACGATTTAAAAGTATTTAAATCAGCTCAATAATATCAATGGTTGGCGGTACGCGAAAACGAAAGGGTACACCGACCATTCCTGTGCCAACCGTTACAAATACATCGGCATTTTCATGCTGGTACAAGCCTTTTTTATGTCCAAGAATGGATACTTTTTTCATAATGTAGTTGGTCAGCCAAGGCAGTTCCACCTGTCCGCCATGGGTATGTCCCGACAGCATCAGAGGACGGGTCGGTAATTGCGGTACCATATCCACCGTATCGGGGTTATGCGATAAAATCACCCAGGGTTTGTCTTGCGGCAAATCCGGCATATAACGCATATCGGTTTTTCCGGCCCACAAATCCCCAACACCCAGCAATCTGAATTCATCAAATTCAACAATCTGCCCCTCAATATCAATCACGTTATTGACTTTTAACGCATGCCGCAACAGGTTTAAAATCGGCGGTCCGGGATACTGTTCATCATGATTGCCATTCACCGAATAAACCGGTGCAT